>JAYTWC010000510.1:0-1904 GCA_043743635.1 Verrucomicrobiota bacterium
GTTTCGGGCCAACCGATCCAGATGACTTCGGGCAGGCGGGTGGCGAAAGACGAAACTAAGGACTCAGGGACAAAGGCGGTGATGAGGCCGACGCCACTGCGGGCGGCGGCGAGGGCGCTCATAAAGATGGCGCCGGGGTAGGTGCGGGAACCACCGAGGAGGAAGAGGTGACCGTAGGTGCGCTTGTCGGATTGCGGAGCGCGAAGGGTGCGCAGTGGTGCGAGGAGTTTTTGGGTGAGGATGCGTTCCGGCGTGGATTGAGGGTAGGGACAATGCTCCGCATTGTCCGCGGCGGATGAGGGACCATCCGCCCTACCTTGAATCCAAAAACCGAGGTCGAGGTAGCGTAGGCGGCCGACGATGCAGCGGTCGGGCGCAACGAGAGCAGGCGCTTTCACGCTCCCGGTGGCGTAGGTGAAGTCGGCCCGCAACGCCTGGTTATCGCCAATGCCACTGGGCAGATCGATGGCGGCGCGGAAGCGGATCGGGTGGGCGTTGAGCCGCGAGAAGTTGGCGGCGAGCTTGGCCGTGAGGGGTGGGCGGAATTGGAAACCGAAAACGCCGTCAAGGGAAAGATCGTAGCTGCTGGCGAGAGTTTCGGTGCTGGCGATCAGACGAATGCGTCCAGGTGCAGATTGAACGAGTTCGCGATAGGCGCGGGCAGCGAGTGGGCGCAGCGCATGTTCGCCGAAGAGAAGCCAGAGGTCAGCTAGGGCGTAGGGATGGTTGGTGAGAAGGGTCTGCGCGGCGATGAAGGCGTCGCCGCCGTTGTGACCCTTTCCGGCGAGGACAAGGATGTGGGGCCGAGGTGGGAATTCGGCGAGTTCACGAAAATCGTTTTGTACCGCCGCAGCGACAGCGCGGCCGGCGCGTTGCATGGCGGGCCATTCTTTAGCCTCGTCACCGCCGAAGAGTTCTTCCTCGAAGCGTTTTGCGGCATCGAGCGAGAGGACGGGGTGACTGGAGGCGGAATTCATGCCGCTGGCTTAAGGTTCGGTCGATGGAGGGAGCCAGACCGAGGAGGTTTCCTTCAGGTGCTTGAGTTGAGCATCGATTGGTTCGGTGAACTTGAGCGGACAGTTCGGATCGACGTTTTGGCGGATAACGGCGCGGGTGAGGTGCGGGAGCGTGCGGAAATAGAGGGATTCTCCACTCCGCATCACTTCGAAGAGTTCGGAGTATTTTCCGGTCTCGGCGTTCCAAAGCGCGACTTCGGTGAGATCGTTGTGCCAGACGGCCTTTTCTTGATATTGGACGAAGATATTTTCGATCGCGGCAAGGCTGGCGCGGTCTTTGAGCGCGGCACCAGAGCGGGGTGGCTCGACGGGAGCGGCCGCTGGCGAGGGAGGCACAGGTTTAATTTCGGTGTGGTGGGTGACTTGCTGGTTCACACTGTAGGCGAACAAGGCGCCAGCGATAAAGCCGACCATGATCCACGAAGGTGTTTTGGAGAGCTTGGGCTGGGGGACTTTCGGGGTATCGACGGCCATGGAGGTGGAGGCTGGTTAAGCTTTGACGAGTGCGGCGACGGCCATGGCGGCGGTGTCGGTGTGGGAAAGCGTGAGGAGCACGTGAGTGGCGCCGACGTGGGCGAGCAGGGCCTGACCTTTTTCGTCGAGGCGCACGCGCGGATCGTTGCGCTCGCCGTGGTAGACGGAAATGGATTTCCAACCAATCTCTGCTCCTATGCCGGTGGTGAAGGCTTTTGAAACAGCTTCCTTGGCGGCGAAACGTGCGGCGAGGTGTTTATGCGGGTGCTTCATGCCGTTGCAGTAGGTGCGTTCTTCGGCGGTGAAAACGCGATCAAGAAAACGGTCGCCCTGGCGTTCGAGCACGCCGCGAATGCGGTCGACGTCGACGATGTCAGCGCCGAGTCCGACGAGGATGCCGCCGGGGGGGAGGGA
>JAYTWC010000511.1:0-1997 GCA_043743635.1 Verrucomicrobiota bacterium
CAAGATGGCGAAATCAAACTCGCCCTCACAGGAGCAGACTACAGGCACGTCACTGCTTTGGCGGGAAAAGAACCCGGCGTGCTATGGGCCATGACGGAAACCGCAGTCCAAAAGATTTTCTATCGAAGTCCGCTCACCATATTCGGCCAGTCACTTGGCATCCACGTCGAGTGGCCCCAGCTCGTTTCCTGGAACGACCAGACGTTGATCGCTTCGGGCGGTCACCTCTATGAACCTAAAGCCGGAACGCCCGGCGAACCCACCCAATTCCAAAGAGTCAGCCCTGAACCCGAACAAAACACGTGGGGCATTGCCACGATCGGCCCATGGCTCCTCACCGCAAACGCCAAGGGAGTCTTTGCACGCCGCCCCGGAAGTGATTTTGAAAAGGTGCTCGACCACATCGAAGCCGCCCGACTCGTCACAACAAATTCAGGGGCTTGCGTTGTGATTGGCACCGAGTCGATCGCGGCCATCCAATACAAAGACGGTGCATGGAAAGAATGCGCACCGCGAATCGACGGAGTGGGATTCCCCTCGATCGTCCACGCCGCTGCTGATTCGGTCTGGATCGAACTAGGCGTCAACCGCGTGGCACGCGTGACGTTGCGTTCAGGCAAGCTCGATGCGCAGGTAATCAACTCATTTTCCCAGTCAGGGTCGAATTGGGTCAATGTAAGTCCGGTCGGAGACACCGTCGTCCTCGCCGTGACCGATGATCAACGGCTCTTTTTTTCCGAGAAAACCGAAACCTTCTCGGACACCCCAAAGATCAAACGCGTGCTCGCAGCCTCCCCCTCCCCGGTATATCGCCTGGTCGAAGATGATCGAGGCACCCTGTGGGCTTCGCACGCACGAGGCCTCGTCACCCTCACCCCGAAGGACACAAACTACATCGTCGATGCGACTAGTTACGACTTGATCAACGAGGGCGTCCCGATGGTGCACGCGTTACCGAACCACGAAATATGGGTATCAACCGGAGCCTCTCTTTATCACGTAAATCTCCAGCGAGTTCCGGTCTCACCGCCGGATTTTCGCCCTGTGATCGTTTCGATCCGGGACAGCCGCGCAAACACGGAACTCGCCAACGACGGCTCGATCAACGACCGGCGGTGGAAGTTTTCGGCTAAACAAAATTCACTCGCGCTGACTTTTTTTGCCGGCAGTTACCACTATCGCCACCCGCCACGCTACGAGTTTCGGCTTAAAGACAGTCCATGGAAGCCAGTCAGCGAAGGATCCTCCCTCATGCTAACCGATCTATACGAAGGCGACTACACACTTGAAGTGCGGTTGACTCATGATCGCGGAACCATAGGAACCACTACACACTTTGATTTCTCGGTCGAAGCACCATGGTACCGAGCCTGGTATGCGTTTATCATGTACCCGATCATCGCAGGCATGATCCTGTTTGTGGTTATTCGCTATTCTGTCAGCCGCGCCCGAGCGCGCAGTAAAGCCCTTGAGAAACTTGTGACCGAGCGAACCGGCGAACTCAAAGCAACCATGGAAAAGTTGCAAACCGAGACAATCACCAGCGCCATGCTCGCCGAGCGCGCGCGGCTCGCCAACGAAATCCACGACAGCCTCGAACAAGGGTTCACTGGATTACAGTTCCAGCTCGAAACCACAGCGGATTTTAAAAACTGCTCGCCAGAGGTAAAATCCGGACTATCCGTCGCCCTCAACATGATTGCCTACAGTCGCAACGAGGTGCGCCATGCCGTCCGCAATTTGCATGCGCCAATCCTGGATTCTGCGGACCTCGCAACGGCGGTGCGGCATATCGTCACCCAAATCGCGCCGGACCAAAACTACGCCACCGTGACCACCCTTGGCGAACCGCGTCGGCTCAATGTGACGGTTGAACATCACCTGCTCCGAATCGCCCAAGAGGCGCTGACCAACGTGATAAAGCACGCCAACGCAACACGGGCCGAAATCGTCATAGAGTTTCGAGAGGACGAGATAAAACTTTCCATTAGAGACAA
>JAYTWC010000512.1:0-4370 GCA_043743635.1 Verrucomicrobiota bacterium
CGCGACCGGCGGCCAGTTTTCCCAGGCCCAACGCACCGCCCGTCGATATCTGGCCTTCACGACCACCTCTGATACACCTGCCTCAAATTGCAGATCCAAATCCCGCAAGCGGCGGTCGGCATCGGCTTCCGAATCCACCGCCATCGCCTGCCGAACCAACACATGGATCAAATTGTCCGGCGAACTCTCGACACGGATCACGCCCTGGCAAGTGTCGATCTTGAGTCCGCCGCCCACCGGCACCGCGAAAGCCTTCTCAATGGTGCGCTCAACTGCGCCCCGTGTCGCCAAAGCGAGAGCGGCTAAAACCATTAAATAAAACACAAAACTGCGGACTTTCACGCCCTAGACACGCCGGGAAAAACGTGCGCTTGGCAAGCAATCAAAAATCGACGAAGGCAATCCGCACAACCGCGCATGCATCGAGATTCTTGCCACCCGAGCCGTCTTGTTCATTTTGCACTCAACCCCGCCCAAACATGCGCCTCCACGTGTTGCTCTTTCTCGCCCTCCTGCTCACTCCGATCACGGCTAAAATTTTCGCTGCAGACGACGTGAATTGCGAAATCATCGTCACCGTCGACCAGACCGACGAAGGAAAAAAAGTCGCTCCGCCAACCCACGAGCATCCCGCTTACTATTTCCCCATCGTCGCGGGCTACCGGGAGGAAGGTTTTCGTATGGCAGGCGAAACGGCACCCGATAAATCAAAAATCATCCAGATGCTGGCCAAGGCCCTGGCCAAACAAAACTACTTGGTTGTATCCGCGAAAACCCCGCCGCCTTCCGTCCTGCTCGCCTTTCACTGGGGCACCATTAATCCGTCCAGCGATCCAACCGACGTAGACAACGAAACGGGCGATCCAGTGACCGGCCCGATCACCGAACACGAGGCCCGTAAAATGACCGCACTCGTGGTCGGCCACTCCGCCAGCCAGGTCGATCCGCATTTCGACCATGCCCTTTTCGAAGCCGTGCGCGAAAACCGCTATTTCGTGGTGATCATCGCCTACGACTGGGCGGCCGCGCAAAAACACGAACGAAAACAACTCTGGATCGCTAAAATGAGCACGCCGAGTGCTGGCATCAGCCTCGACGACGTCGCCAGCGCGCTGATCACGACCGGTGCTCCGTTCTTCGGACGCGAAACCGCACGTCCCATGGTTAAGTCCACCTCCATCCTCCCTCGCGGCAAAGTTGAAATGGGCCCGCTTGAGACGAAGGAGCTGTTCGAAAACCCCGAAGCTCCATCGGCCAAAAAAGAAAAGAATCCCAAGTAACCACAGACCGCGCAGTCACCCAGTTCTAACCATTCACAACGCCCAACAGCCGACTCGTTTCCTCAGACCTTGGCGCTGTTGTCACATTTGAAATGCGTTTGTTTGCGCCGCTCATTGTGAGCACGGAGCGCAGCGTCGCGCGCGACATCGCGGCTCTTCACCATAAAACTGGGCCGGTTGCGCTCGTCGTTCTCAATCGCCTGCGCCGCCGCCGCCAACAGAATCAGCGTCTCCGCATGGCCAGCCAGTCGGCTTTTTGGAAAGCCAGTATGTTGGCTCAACCAGCGCAAAGTCCCTAGCAGAGGATTATTATCAGATTCACTCACAAGGGCAGTCTGCCCGATCAAATGCGTGTTCGTCAAAAAACTTCGTCGCTCCACCTCGGATAAAACCCACCGGGCACGCCAAAAATCGCCGCCTTTTCACCAGATCCGTTGGCAAAGATCCCGATTTGACATGACGTTGCGGCGCAACCCCGCCCCGTATTCTCAACCTCCGCCCAAACCCAAAATATTCCTTCCCGACCGGCCGAGCTCAAAATAAGTCGAACCCGCGAGAAAAAATGTTCGCGTTTATCGGCTCTCGGCGCGGCTTTTGCTTGAACCCCTATGCCTCCTAGAGGCAAAAACTATAATTTATGTTGAACGACTTGATCATTGGCATGGCCGGCTCCGGTGGTGACGGCATTGTTTCCGCAGGCGAATCCCTCATCAGCGCTTCCGCCAAAGAGGGCTATTTCGCAATTCTCACCAAGAGCTTCGGCTCCCAGATCCGTGGTGGTGAGTCCTCCTGCCGCCTCCGCGTTTCGACCCAACCCGTGCTCAATCCCGGCGGCACGCTCGATGTCGCGGTCGTTCTCAACTGGGAAGATTTCCTGCGCTTCGGAGGCGAACTCCCTGTCGGCCCTGAAACCATCGTCATTTACGAGGCGAAAACCAAAGTCGCCCCCGACGCCATCCCGCTGAAGGTCAAGCCCGCCACCGTCCTCTGCGTGCCTATGGAAGACATGGCCATGCAATCCGCCGGCGCCCTGCTCGCCAAAAACAACGTCGTGCTCGGCCTCCTCGCTGGCTGGTTCGATCTCGCCCAAAAATCCATCATCGAAGGCATCCACAAGAAATTTGCCAAAAAAGGTGCCGAAGTCCTCGCCGGCAACGACCGCGCTTTCGCCATCGGCCTCGAATACGCCAAGAACAACCCGCTGACCCAGGATAAACGCCTCGCCCCGCCCGCCGGAGGCAAAGTCGCCAGCAAGGTCCTCACCGACGGCAACGAGATGTGCGGTGCCGCCGCGATCTTCGCGGGCTGCAAATTTTTCGGCGGCTATCCGATCACGCCAGCCACCGAAATCATGCAATACCTCCAAAAGGAATTGCTCAAATACGGCGGCTCCGTTCTCCAGGCTGAAGACGAAATCGCAGGCATCGCCGCCGCCGTCGGCGCCTCCTTTGCCGGCAAAAAATCCATGACCGCCACGTCCGGCCCCGGCCTCTCGCTCAAGACCGAGGTCCTCGGCCTCGCCAGCGTCGCCGAACTTCCGCTCGTGTGCATCAACGTCCAGCGCGGCGGCCCCTCCACCGGCATGCCGACCAAGCGTGAGCAGGCCGACCTTTTCGCCGCCGCCTTCTCCGCTCACGGCGACACCGTGCGGCCAATCCTCGCACCCGTTGGCGTAAGCGACTGTTTCGACATCACGGTCGAGGCCTTCAACATCGCCGAGCAATACCAGACGCCCGTCATCGTCCTCTCCGATCAGGAAATCGCCCAACGCAAAGAAATCGTCGATCCCGTCGATACCTCCAAACTCAAGATCGTCGATCGCCTTCGCCCAACCGAGGCCGAGCTGGAAAACTACACCCGTTTTAAAATCAACGACACCGGCATCAGTCCGCTCAGCCACCCCGGCATGAAAGGCGGCGCCTATCTAGCCGCCGGCATCGAACACAACGAAAAAGGCGCGCCCACCGCCAGCGGTGAAATGCACGCCAGGATGAACGATAAGCGCCTGAACAAACTCAACCCGCTAAAAGAACGGCGCGACCTCTTCATCATCGAAGGCGATGCCGACGCCAAGATCGGTCTCATCGCCTGGGGCAGCGTCGCCGGAATCGTCCTCGAAGCCGTGCGCAAGGCCCGTGCCGAAGGCATCAAGGTCAAAGCCCTCGTCCCAAAACTCATTTATCCCGTGATCGAAGACATCTACCGCGATTTCTTCGCCTCGTTGCAACAATGCCTCGTCGTCGAACAATCCCATCAAGGACAACTCCACAAAATCATCCGCATGTGGGTCGACGTTCCCAAGGACTTCGACTGCCTCGCCAAGAGCGGCGCCAACCCGATCGCCCCCGAAGACGTTGTCGCGAAAATCCGCGAGATGGCCAAGTAACCGCGTCCGCCCTCCGCGCCTTAAAACTTATCTCTTAACCCTTATCACTTTCCTGCCATGAGCGACGCCTGCTGCCCAACACCCGAAACCTACGCGGCCAAAGATTTTCGCAGCTCCCTGAAACCCATCTGGTGTCCGGGCTGCGGCGACTACGGAGTCGTCACCGCTGTTTATCGCGCCCTCGCCAACATCGGACGCCCTCCGCACGAGATCGCCTTCATCTCCGGCATCGGCTGCTCCAGCCGCATCCCCGGCTACACAACCGCCTACGGCTTCAACACCGTCCACGGCCGTGCCCTGCCGATCGCCCAAGGCATCAAGATGTCCAGCCCTGAACTCCTCGTCCTCGCCGCCGGCGGTGACGGCGACGGCTTCTCCATCGGTGGCGGCCACGTGCCCCACGCCATCCGTCGCAACCTCAACATCACCTACCTCGTGATGGATAACCAAATCTACGGCCTAACCAAAGGCCAGCTCTCGCCCACCTCGCCCCGCGGCACCAAAACCCCCTCATCCCTCTACGGCAGCATCGAGGACCCGGTCAACCCGCTCCTCTACGTTCTTGCCTACGGTGCTGGGTTCGTTGCCCAGGGCATCCCCGGCGACATGGACGGCCTCGCCAAACTCGTTGAAGAAGCGATCCGCTATCCCGGCTTCTCGTTCGTCAACATCCAGTCGCCCTGCGTGACTTACGGTGACGACGA
>JAYTWC010000513.1:0-3776 GCA_043743635.1 Verrucomicrobiota bacterium
TCTGCGGTCAGTCCGACTTCGCCTTCATCTCCGAGGTTCCCCGGGCTTGTTCAACCGGAGTCGTGCAGCGGCTTCGCGCAGCACAACTCTCTGAGTTAGGCGGTCTTCTTCCGTTCTTCTACTAGACGTCGTAGGCGACGCAACGCCTCCGCAGAACCAAAACGCCCCGCTTTGATGTAGGCTTCCTGGGTCGCGTTTTCGTCGGCACAGACCGCGCCAATCTCCTCAAGTACTCGCTCGATCCAGGCGATACGCGGCTGATACCGATCCAACATCTCGCTCTCTTCTTCGTCCGACTCGTGCCCATCAAGCGCGTAGTAGCCGTGCAAATGCCCCAATTCTTTATGGAACGCGCGAAACTCAAGCGAGCCATCGGCGCACGACTCAATCATCGCATCCATGCGGTTGAGTAGATCACGAAGCTCGGACTCAGATGCGAAGATGGTCATCTTTTGCCTAACGATTCAGGTCAGGGACGGAGGGCCTCCGACTCGGTCAAAGAGGACGGGACCTTCCCCTCCGTTCCCTGTAGTGACTTGTTCGCCCTCCGTTTTTCGTCCCACATGCCAATCTCACTGTCATCTTCAATCCATCCCGCTGCCGAATGCTTGAAGTATATGATCACGCCGCCGGTATCTGAAATGGCGGTGGCCAGCAGAACGCCGATCCGGCCATCTTCTTCTTTAAAGACAGTGACCGCGCACAGCTTGTGTTTGTCCGTGGCAGACGCAGCAAGCTGGACAACTTCTTCTTTCGAGATTCCAGTCCGCATCGCGGCCTCCTCCCAACGATCAGGCTTCTTGCTGGCTTCGTGTGAGACACACCCGACAGCCAACACACAACACATGAGCGGCAGATACCGTGGGAGCTGCATGGCTTCTTTGGCGAACGATTCAGGTCAGCCACGACGAAGCAAGGACTTCGATTGAAAGGCGGGCGTCATAGAGTCGTTGGATGTGCCGTCTGGTTGGGCTCCGACGTTCTTTAAAATTCGATGGTGAAAATCTCAGCGCCAAAGGGAACCTTAGCCTCCTCGATGGAATGAACGATTCCCTCTTTCAATGCATCGGGAGCACCCATGATGTGGGCTTTATCGACAAGCTGGAGAGAACTGAGCGTCGCGTCGGTGATTTGCGTATGAGCCTTGAGCAGGGATTTCAGCTTCAATCTCCAGGCAGCGAACATCAATGAGTGATCCTCGATCTGGCTACGCGCCATCACTGGCTGCGGCTGCCCGAACGAAAAATCATGGATCAGAAAGCTCGCCCACGGATTCGCGAGTCGGCACGAACAAGCAAGATATGGTGCGATCGCAATCGAATCTACATTCGAGAGATTGTGAACCGTGATCTGCAGGCTGAGAGACCTGATGAACGCATGCAAAGCAAAGCCATCATAGGCGAGCCCACCCTCGCTCGACATCAAGAGTGTGACGTGCGTGTGCCCTAGATTCTGGGCATTCCCAAGCGCAACCTTCAGCTTGGTACAAGCTGGGTGAGAGATTGGTGCGCAGTAATAGATGTAGAGCGGCCTTTTCTCCTTTGGGCTATCGGCGGGCGGGGCAGGTTCTGTGCACATAGATTATTGGCCCAACGTTAAAGGTCAGGAACGCCGGGCACCAGGCTCGGTCGTAGGAAAGGGGACTTTCCCCGGCGTTCCCTGTAGTGACTGGTTAGCCTCCGGTTTTCTGGTACGCAGCCGCGACCTCTCGCCGCAGGGCTTGCCTCTTCTTCTCCGAATTCTCCGGAACCGCGGACCATCGTCGTAGCGCTTGCGACTTTGCTCGACTCCGCCGACGCAAAACCGACCGCACTTCCCGCAGTCGCTTGCTCATCCCTGGCGAACTTTTGGTCGAAGAAAAACATCGGGTAATTTGTCGAAGTGGCGGACTCTATATCGGCTAACGCTTAGGTCTGCCACGCCGGGAACCGGACGTCGCTTGGAAAATGGGCGCTTCTACCGGCGTTGCGCAGTGGTGACTTGTTCGGCCGGGTCTTCATTTCGAATTCAGAACTTCGCAAAGACGGACAACACCAGGACAGATGGCTAGCAGCGAAAGAATGATCGCGCACACGGAATAGACGCTTCGCTCTCTCTTGAAGGACACCGCCGCGAGGCAAAGCGCGAGGCTTCCCGCAACGAACAGATTCTTCGCGAAGGAATCCCAGAGCGAGCCCCGCACGAAGCACAGCCGTGGAGACACGAGCCAGACCACAACCACGGTGATGTACGCAAACGACGCCGGCCATTTTGCTCGGGTGAAACACCTCGCCTGAATCTTTTGGAATGTCGGGAACGCGCTCATCTTTCTTGCGCCGAACGCTCAAAGGTCAGGGATGACGGGCCTCGGGCGTGGCCGAAGGAAGCGACGACTCCCCGGCATTCCCTGTAGTGGCTTGTTCGGCCGTCCCTTTTTCGATCGGAGTTTCGAACAGAACGATATCGGAAAGCATAGTCGCGCAGAATTTCGCTTTCTGCGGCCAAACGTCGCGCGGGCAATTGAAGCTGACGTAGATCAGTAGACGCCGGTCGTCATCGGCAAACATCGCGGTCACGAAATGAAACCACGGAGCTCCGTCGATATCTTGAACCTGCTCATCATGGGTGAATTCGAGGGTCTGAAACCTTCCGCTCTTGCCTATCGACAACTCGGAAATCTGCCCCCGGTCTTTTCGGGCTTCGTAGATTCGCCGGGCAATCGCCGTCGGTGTGCTTAGGCCTTCTGCTGGATCGAGAACGGTGTACTTCACCTTCAAACCAGTGCGAAACGACTTCGGGTCCGAGATATCTTCCTCGGAGATCAAGTAGCCGAGGCCGTCTGAATTCTCGATCTCGGAAAAGAACCAACCCGCCGGCTTCAGGACTCTTCCGTTTATCGCAGGAAGCATCTGCCATGCATATCCAGCCGGGGCCGGTGAAGCGTCGCCGCCGGCAGGTGACACCGTCGCCGCTACGAGGAACGCTACTGCAATGCTTAGTAGAGCCTTCATTTTTGTGCCGAACGTTAAAGATCAGGAACGACGGGCACCGGAATCGGCCGCAGGAAGGGACGCTTTCCCGGCGTTCCCTGTATCGACTGGTTGGCCCGGCTCTTCATTTCTTTGTGAGGTCTTCGTACGCGAACGAATCGCGAAACGCATCTTCAAGCCGCACGAACCAACCGCTGTCCATTCCGATGCTGCGCCATTGTTCGTCGCCCTCAAGGCACAGCAAACCCCACGGGCACTTTGGTCCAAAGCCTTCGGAACAATAGCAGATGCAGGTATTGGACTCCCGGTGCTCGAAGAATATCCAGCAAGTATACTTTTGTCCGGGCGGGCCGTAATCCCACGGACGCTCTTCCGCGCGGGGAGTGACCCGTAGCTCCCGAAAATACTCGGCGCTTCTCGCGTCTTCGAACTGCGCGAGCTGAGCATCTACGAGGGCTGAGATTTGGTCGGAGGTCTCCATCTTCTTTCGGCCAACGTTAAAGGTCAGGAACGCCGGGCACCAGGCTCGGTCGAAGGAAAGGGGACTTTCCCCGGCGTTCCCTGTAGTGACTGGTTAGCCTCCGGTTTTCTGGTACGCAGCCGCGGACTCTCGCCGCAGGGCTTGCCTCTTCTTCTCCGGATTCTCCGAAATCGCGGACGATCGCCGCAGCGCTTGCGACTTCGCTCGACTCCGCCGATGCAAAAGCGACCGCACTTCCGGCAGTCGCTTGCTCATCCCTGGCGAACTTTTGGTTGAGGAAAAACATCGGGCAATTTGTCGAAGTGGCGGACTCTATATCGGCTAAC
>JAYTWC010000514.1:0-2160 GCA_043743635.1 Verrucomicrobiota bacterium
CCGCAACCACGGCTCCGGTGCGACATTTGACGTTTCGAAGATTGAAAAAGGTTCGGCACCAGATGGAGGCTGTGTTGGGTCGTACTCTGAACGACGAAGGTTTAACGGATCGCTTCCGCTTGACTGCTTCTCGACTTCTGAGCCGCTTGAGCTCGGAGACGCTGAGGTTTCGGACAACTGGTAGCCAATTCGAACCCCCTCAGGCATCTCGATCGCGAGACACCAGAGGTCTGTACCTGCAAGTCGGCTGAACTCGTTCTTGTAATGACTGAGGAACTGAGGGCCGCTTAACAACGATACGCTGCGGGTGGTGGGCGAACCGTGCCAAAGAAACGTGACAAGGACAAATCCGGGCCGATTCTGGATTGGCTCAATGAGAGGAGATCCGATCCTCTTCACGTCATCCCAAAATTGGGGCAATGCGTTCACGTTTCCGGCTGCGAGGGCGACTTCAAGGGATTGTAGTCGCGAAGACGCTGGATGAATCTGCTGCGCTGAAGCTAAACCGAACGCCAAAACCAGCATGATTGCTTGAACAAGCTTCCTGAAAATTGATGCGGCGAAAATATGCATAATCGGAAATTCCAAACCTGATGATACTCTCTAATCCGCTTCGCATTTGATGGGCAAGCCCACTTCCAGTCGGTACAGCCTAAGACGGCACCGTTGCGCACTGCACGCGAACCTGATTTGGCGAATAATCCGGCGATTCTCCTGCCGAACTCCCAAACTGATTCTGACCGCGAGGAATATCGACGCCTCAAAGTGCGCAGCGGCACGAAGCGATAAAAACCAATTCCGTCGTCCAAACTCAGCGTACACCGTGCAGCCCGTTACAATATGGATGCCAAAACGAGGGCCACAATCGCGAGCTTGCTCGCCTCGCTTGATTCCGCCTTGGCAGAGACGTCAAAACTGATTCCCTGACGTCACCACGTTGAGCAAACCAGACAATACTCCTATCTCTCCCCTCCGGCCGACTCTCGCCGCGCCGATGCTCGTGCCGGCCAGCGCGTCATCCCGTGCGCTGCTCTGGCTTCGAGTGAGTATCGTCGTGATGGTGCTCGCCCTTGTCGGCGCGCGCTGGAGCAACACCACGGGGTTCACCTGTCTGATCAGTTTCGGCAGCGAATTCGAAGCGTCTCGGCTGCCGTCCATAAAAACGCAGCCCCTAGCGGTTGCTTCTGGTTCTGGTTACGACGGCCAGTTCTACGCTCAGATCGCTGTCACGCCCAACGTCACTTCGCCCGACCTGAAAACCGCGCTCGATCAGCCCGCCTATCGCAGCCGACGCATTCTCCTGCCGCTGATCGCGCACGGCCTCGGTTTCGGCGATCCTTGGTGGGTTCTGCAAATCTTCGCACTCCTCAACACCGCAGCCTGGCTCGCCGTCGCCTGGCTTTGGTGGCGTCAACTCGCCACGTCCACCGCGCGCGGAACCTGGGTTTGGCTCGCCTGTGTCTTGAGCCTGGGCGCGCTCGACAGCGTTCGCCTCTCGCTCACCGACCTGCCCATGGTTCTCGCCTTGATCTTGGCCGTATCTGCACTTCGACAAAACCGCTACGGCCTCGCCGCGATCGCCTTCATCGCCGCTGGCTTCGTCCGCGAAACCGCCCTCATCGCCTTTCAGCCGCTCGGTCCAAAAAACACCGCTTCGGCCCACCGCCAGGCCTGGTTGCGCGCCGGTTTGTGCGCCGTTCCCATCGCGCTTTGGTGCCTTTGGCTGGTTTTTCTTTTCCCTGACACCAGCCACGGCGTGCAAGGCAACCTCGACTGGCCCGGTTTCGCTTTCGCCCGCCACGTTTGGACCTGTCTGCAGGAGTTGCGCAATGGAAACTTCGATTCCCGCTACGCCTTCGGCCTGATCGGTGCACTCGGGATGACCTACCAATCCTTATTTCTAATCCGCCGCTGGCGTGACACCGATCCGTGGGCCCGCATCGGCCTGTCATTCGCCGTCTTGTTTTGGTTCCTCGGCGATTTTGTCTGGCACGGTTATTGGGCGGCCGCGCGCGCCAGCCTGCCGATGACTTTTGCCTTCAATTATCAGCTCCTGAAAGAAAATCGCTTCACCCTGAAGTTCGCCGCCGGAAATCTTTTTACGCTTCACGGACTGATACGCCTGCTGCCGTTTTAAAAGCCTCATTTCACGAGGAGAAA
>JAYTWC010000515.1:0-1596 GCA_043743635.1 Verrucomicrobiota bacterium
GAAAAGGGCAAGCATGGCAGGTCGAGGGGCGACGGCAATGGCCGGGTTGGCGGGGAGGAGGTGAAAATTGTCTGACAGTTGGGTTTTGTGTGTAAACGCGCGGTGAGGGCACCGCGCCTCCAATGCAGACGGATCTTTTGTGTTTGGGTTTTGCCAATTGGCGCGGCGGAGTTTTTATCTGACGTGTTGAATCTCATTGATCGTTATGTTCTCCGAGAGTGGCTGAAGACCTTTGCGTTCGCGCTGGGTGCGATGCTGGGCCTGCTGCTCATGCAGGCGATGTACGATGATTTCAGCAGTTTGCTCGAAAAAGGCGCGAGTGGTTCGGAGATTTTGGGCTATTTTGCGGTGAAGATTCCGGGCTATTTTGCGATCATTTTGCCGGCGGTGATGCTGGCGTCGTTGTTGTACGCGTTGGGGCAATTGCATCGAAACAACGAGACGGTGGCGATGCGGGCTGCGGGCGTGGGGATTTTTAAAATTACGCGCAGCATCTGGGGTGTGAGTGTTTTGATGTGTGGGTTGGTTTGGGCGGTCAACGCGAGCGTCGTGCCATGGTCGGTGGAAAGATCGCAGGCGATTCTCGAGTACATCGATTATCGGCATCAGGCGAAGACGACGGCGAGCGATCAGGTCGGGCTGTCGCGGGTGGTGACGTTTGACAATCAGCGACAGGGGCGGATGTGGTTTATGAATCGTTATAGCCAATACCAGAACCGGGCGTTTGGGGTAAGCGTGTCGGAACTTGATGGAAAACGGCGCGAGAAGAGTCGGATTTTGGCGCGTGAGGCGTGTTATGCCGTGAAGGGGCGTGGCTGGACTTTTTATGATGGGCGCGAAACGTGGTTTAACTCGGAGACGGGAGAACAAATGCGCACGGTGACCTTTAGCGAAAAGACGATGCCGCTTTATACGGAGGATCCGGATTTGATGCTGGTCTTCGATCAGAAGCCGGTGGATCTGTCGTTTTTCAAACTGCGAAAGATCATGGATTATTTCATCGTGGAAGATAACCCGAAACTCACGATTTACGCGGTGCGTTACTATGGGTTGCTGGCGGATACGCTGGCGCCGTTGATCGTGTTGTTGATCGCGATTCCTTTTGCTATGACGGGTGTGCGGGTGAACCCGGCGGTGGGTGTTTCGAAATCCATCGGCCTTTTCCTGCTCTACTTCGTGCTCCTAAAACTCGCGGAGACGCTGGGCACGCGCGGTGTGATGGAGCCGGAGACGGCGGCCATGGTGCCGAGCTTGGTGATGGTCGGCGTGGGCGGTTTTTTCTATCTACGCATGCGTTGAGGCAGGCGGCGTGGGGCGGGCTGAAATAAAAAGCCGCGTCTTAAAGGACGCGGCTAAAAGGCTGAAATGACGAGTGCGACTGCAGCGGTCTTATTTGTGCATCTTCATTTCTTCGGAGCGCACAAGGACGGTGTAGGACATCAGATCGCCATCGGGTGAAATGAAGAACACATCGCGAAATCCGCGGGGAGGCAGCTCCAGTTCGTAGAAGTACGGACTGGTGGCGGTCGGTTGGTTGCGCATCGTAAAGCGACAGGCGACCTGCCCGTGGAGGGTTTTGTTACCGATGTTGTGGAT
>JAYTWC010000516.1:0-3741 GCA_043743635.1 Verrucomicrobiota bacterium
GGGAAAATTCATACCACTACGTTGGCCACAACTTCACGCTTGGTAGCGCCGGCGCTGGTTATGGCCAGCAGGACAAAACGCTCACCGTAAATCTCGCGCTCGGCCCACAGGCACCCGTGGTCAATTTCGCGATGGACGAACGCGGTGATCCGTACGGCCAGGCGAAGGTGCTCACCAGCGGCGGGCACATGAAACTCACGCACCTCACGCCCTTCCTAATGAGCGCACAACTTGGCTCTGACGCACTCCTACTCGCCTGCCAGAATCCGCAGAAGAAACCCTCGCCCTTCGCCACATCGCTCATGAGTAACATCGTCTTTCCCGCCGCAGCAAAGCCGTGGCTTGTCGACGGGCCGCTCAATTTCACCAATGACGAAACCCGTCATAACCTTCCCGCCGGCACCACGCTCTTTCTGCGGACCGGCGACGTAGCGGTGGCATTGCGTTACGTACTCGCCCTCGATGCCGCGGGTCAGCCGGCGGCACTCGCCGTAATCCGCGACGGCGGAAAAGTGCCTGCCATGCGTTTCACGGCGATTCATTCGGCGCAGCCGACCAATCAACGCGCTGTAGTGGCCGTCTGGGTACGGGCCGCCGAAGGACTTGACGACGCAGCCTTCGCTAAATTTCGCGAAACCTGCGCCGCTGCCGAAACACTGATTAAAGCTAAAGATGACACCCTCGAAGTCTTCGCACCGGCCACGAAAGGGAGCCTTCACCTATCTGCCGATTTGAAGGCGGAAAAACGTCTGTTCCCCATAGGCTCCGACGCCCAGACTGCGACCGAAATCATTGTCGTCAACGGAGTGGATCTTGGCGGAAACTGCCTGAAGCAATAAAGTCATTCGCCGACCACCGTGACGATCACAGTTCGCGTATGCGCGTGGCGCCGATGCTCCCAAAGAAATATTCCCTGCCAGGTGCCCAACAACAACTGACCACCGGCGAACGGCACCGTTTCACTCGTGCGGGTCAGCGCCATCTTGATATGACTTGGCATATCGTCCGGCCCCTCGAGCGTATGCTCAAAAATTGGATCACCCTCCGGAACCAGCCGCTCTAACCAAGCTTCTAGATCAGTCCGCGCGGTTGGGTCGGCGTTCTCCATAGTCACCAGGCTACAACTCGTGTGTTGGCAAAACACCGACACCGTTCCACCCATCAACCGGCTGCGCGCAAGCTCGCTCGCTACGAGGTCCGTGATCTCCTGCAGCCCTTTGCCACGCGTGCGGATTGAATGCGATGATTGGAAAACGGGCATTGAGTTGGATGACTTTCCAAAGGTAACCGTACGGCTTTCATCGCCAAGAAGTTCTCATGCAAAAGTGAACCTGCCGGTCCATCGCCAAAAAAGAGGCGGGCGTGCTATGGTTCACGCCCGCCCCAGTCATTACCCCTACGAGGCCAAGAACCGCTAACGTACGTTTTCGTGGATCGCCCGGCAGAAACGGGCACCCACGATGAGTGCCGCAGCACGAGATCGAGAACCGACTACGTTCACGACGCCCACTGCTTCACTGTCTATATCTTAGAAAAATCTCCGTCGATATTACGGGATTTCTTCAAAAGAAATCGTGATTCAATAAATAAAGATTTAAATATCTCTAATACAATAACTTAACAACTAACAATCTGCGCCAATTTTCTACTCGACGACCCAAATAGGGTACAAACGCCTGCCGACTCACTCAAACAAACGATCCATTTGCCGCCGCTCGCGCTTAGTCGGACGGCCCAGCCCTTTTGCGCGAGGCAGAAACTCCTGCACCGGCTGAACGCGCCCCTTGGCAAACTCCTCCGGCGATGTTTGGTCATCACAAAAATCGGCGACCAGTTTCGCCCCGATCCGACGCAAGGGAATTCCTCGCACCACCAACGTTCGCATAACCAAACCCTGCTGAACCGAAACCACCTCGCCCGGCCTTACGTCGCGAGAAGGTTTGGCCGACGCCGTATTTACCTGAACGTTTCCCGCACGACAGGCCTCTGTGGCCAGACCGCGCGTCTTAAAAATGCGCACGGTCCACAGCCACTTATCGAGACGGCCAGTCAGCGGTTGCGCAATTGCCACAATTTCAATTTATGCACTACCAACTCGTTCGTTCATGGTTTTGCCGGAGCCTTCTTCGGAGGCGGGAAGCGATCACGCAACCAATCTTTCAACATGCTCTTTTCGTAGCGCAGTGAATCCTGCGCGTCGAAGAGACCAGCCGTCATCTGAAAGCTCAGGTCGATCAATCTTTCCTGCCCTTCCTTCAGCACAGTGCCATTCGCATCAACCAACTTATAGGTGAAATTCATGCGTGGCGGATAAATGTCTTTGACGATCCGGACATCGCTAAAATTCATCCCGCGCTCCGGCTCAAAATCGCCAGCCAGATCGATATCGGTAAACGTGATCGTGAGCGTTTGTCCTTCAGCAAGAAAACGCGGTCCTGCTTCTTCAAGGAATTCTTTGAACAACGCCAAATAATTATCCCGACCTTTATCGGAGCCCATCCACGAATCTTTGAGGTCAGTGAACTTTTCCGGGTGATCAAAATTCACTTCGACCCGAGTATTCTTGGCGACAGGTGTCACCGCGAACACCGAAACAGCCGTAGCAAGCACAACGGCAAGGAAAGCACACTTGGTTTTCATAATGACAGGGGGATTTTTCCAACAATAGAAATAAGACGCGAGGCTCACGCGGAGGTTCCAAAAACAGATTCCAGACAATATTAGATCATTTAACGTTTTTGCACAAAGAAACCCGGGCGCTTTTTTTAGGACGGTTTTCGGCTATGTTGATAAAAGCTAATCCAATAACCCCAAGCCTGCAACCTCATGGAAAACACCTCTGCTCACGACGACGCATCCACCGACGAATCTTCAGTAAACAATCCTTGGGTAATCCGTCTCATTATCGGAGGCTGGATCTTCATTGTGATTAAATCGATCGTCGTCTGGTGGGCCTGCGCACACTACTCCGTGCCGTTTCACCCGCTGTGGATTATCGCGCCCACCGTCGCCTTTGCCGCCCTGTGCACCGGAGTGTACCTGTACGCACGCCGCTGAATTGTCACGCCGCGCAGCTTGTTTTTGATTGGCGCATCGAGACATCCCCACACGCTCACCTAACCATGGCAAACGTCCCCAGTCTCCGCAGTCCCTACGCCAAAGTCAGCCGCCTCGTCTACTTCGGCCGCATGCTCGATAAAATCCGCCTGCACATCGCTGGAAAACTTCCAGCCGACTACGTCGACAACTACGGCGATTCCCAATTCGGCGTCTTTGACGCGCGCTGCTGCCGGTTTCTCGGCGTGCCTTTCGCCGCCATCGAGACGCAAGTACGCGCCGGCAAGACCGACGAGCAAGTTCTCGCTTGGTGCCACGAAACCGGCGGCACCCGAACTGACGAACAATGCGAAATCTGGAATATGTTCATGACCAAACGCGGCTGGCGCGATCCCGCGAACGAGCGCCTGCAAATACGCCTCCGCGAAAACGGACTCGAAGGCCGGACTGATATTCTGACGTTTTTCGACTTCATCGAAGTCGACGAAGGCCGCGATCCCGAACAAAGCCGAAAGCTCTAAAGTCATCCGCCTTTCAGCCGCCCGGCTTCGCCATGAACGTCCTCGGAAAACACTGGCGCACGATCTGGCCAGGTGCCGACGATGCCTCAGTCGAAATCATCGACCAGACAAAGCTCCCGCACGAGTTCGTCACCACACGCCTCACCACGCTCGACGAGGCCGC
>JAYTWC010000517.1:0-2359 GCA_043743635.1 Verrucomicrobiota bacterium
AAGCAGTTTAGACGTCGTTCAGGCGGTGCGGGCGAACGCGAATCCGTTGATTCTGCACTATTGTTAGACTAAGGCCTCTTTTGCCAAGGCGCGGATGAATCTGATTCTCGGTTGCCTTGCAGTTTTGGCTCTCGCAGTTGTCAATGGCTTGGTTTTGGGCCTCGTCTTTCTGCTGATCTTGAATTGCCGCAAAAACGCGAAAGTGACACGCAGTATCCCCGAATTTACCCTCCCCATCATGTGGCGCTCCGGCATTACGAGCGGAGATCGCCCGACAGCTTTTAAATGAAATTTCCATTTCAAGATCCTGATCAAACTCTCCCGGCACGGGTGGAAGACCTCGTGTCCAGACTCACGCTGCCGGAGAAGATTGCGCAGCTGATGCATGATAACCCGGCCGTTGAGCGCCTCGAAGTGCCGGCTTACAATTGGTGGAGCGAAGCCTGTCACGGTGTCGGGCGGAACGGACGAGCTACGGTTTTCCCTCAAGTTATTGGATTGGGTGCAACGTGGAATCGCGAACTGGTGCATCGGATTGCATCTGCGATTTCCGACGAAGCGCGTGCCAAACATGCTATTGCGGTGAAGGCCGGCCTGCGCGGTCTTTATCAGGGCCTCACGTTTTGGACGCCCAATATCAATATCTACCGCGATCCTCGCTGGGGCCGTGGCCAGGAGACTTTTGGCGAAGACCCTTACCTCACCGGCGAGCTCGGATTGGCGATGGTGAAAGGTTTGCAGGGCAACGATCCGAAGTTTCTCAAGGTCGCCGCCTGCGCGAAGCACTTCGCCGTACACAGCGGTCCGGAAGACGAGAGACATTCCTTTGATGCCAAGCCTACGCCCAAGGACATGGCTGAAACGTATCTGCCCGCCTTTGAAAAACTGGTGTGCGCGGGCAACGTTGAAGCAGTCATGGGCGCCTACAATCGTGTCTATGGCGAACCCGCCTGCGGGAGCCGCAAACTTTTGGTGGATATCTTGCGCGGACAGTGGGGTTTCAAAGGCCACGTGGTCAGCGATTGCGGTGCCATTGACGACTTCCATAATCATCACGGCGTGACAAAAAACGCCGCCGAGTCCGCTGCTTTGGCGGTTCGCAATGGTTGCGACCTAAACTGTGGCTGCACCTATAATGATTTGTTGGTGGCGGTGCGCGAGAAGCTGCTGACCGAAGCGGAAATCGATGTTTCGCTGCGTCGTTTGTTGGCCACCAAGTTCAAGCTTGGCCTGTTTGATCCGGCAGAACGGGTTTCCTACACCTCGATTCCAGCTTCGGTGGTGGAATGCCCTGAACACCGCGCGCTCGCGCGTCAGGCTGCGGTGGAATCGATCGTTTTGTTGAAAAATTCCGGCGACGTACTGCCGCTCCGTCACGATGTGGCGAGCTTGCTCGTCGTCGGCCCGACTGCGGCTAACATTGGTGCATTGCTTGGAAATTACTACGGCGTGAGCGCGAACCTCATCACGATCATGCAGGGCATTGTCGAGCGCGCCTCGCCGGCCTCGCGCGTTAAATATCGCCCCGGTTGTCCGATTTCGCAGCCGGGCGCGCCAGGCGTGAACTACACTTTCCCGGCAGCAGATGGTTCGGAAGTGGTTGTCGCCGTGATGGGACTCGATCATACCCTCGAAGGCGAAGAAGGCGACGCCGTCGCGTCGTCGGTTGGTGGTGATCGCCCGGCGATCGAGCTGCCTGAGAATCAACGCGTTTTCTTGAGAGAATTGCGCAAGCATTCCAAGAAACTCATCCTGGTTCTTACTGGTGGCAGTGCGTTAGCTATTCCGGAGGAATTCGATTACTGTGACGCCGTTTTGCAGGTCTGGTATCCGGGTTGCGAAGGCGGTCGGGCCGTGGCGGACGTACTGTTTGGCGATGCTGCGCCCTCGGGCAAACTGCCGCTCACCGTTCCACGCAGCACAGCGGATCTGCCCACCTTTAACGACTATTCGATGGTCGGCCGCACTTATCGCTTTGCAGAGAAAGAGCCGTTGTTTCCGTTCGGTTTTGGCCTGGGGTATGGCAAAATCCGCTTCGAACCATTGCAACTCGGAGCGGATTCGTTGAAAGAGGGCGAAGCCTTGAGTGTACGGCTGAAAGTCCAAAACGACGGAAACCGCCAAGCGTTTGAAACCGTGCAATGTTATCTGCAGGCTCCACGCATAATCACAAATGCGCCGTGTGCGGTGTTGATCGATTTCAAAAAGGTTTACCTCAAAGCAGGCGGTTCGGCCGATGTTGAGTTCGAACTCCCCGCCGAGGTTTTCAAGCAGGTTGACGAGCAGGGTAATCGCATCTGGTTGCCGGGTCGCTACACGATTTCCGTCGGTGCTGCCTCGCCTGGCGCGCGAGCCGAAA
>JAYTWC010000518.1:0-12937 GCA_043743635.1 Verrucomicrobiota bacterium
CCAGCCTGGCGCTCCGCCAGCGATGACGCGAGCATCGCCTCCAAGCTCGCCTGAATTCCAAGCATCAACGAATCCCCATCACCACCCCGCACCCGCTCCGGACTGACCTCGATCGCCTCGCCTACCTCGACGATAGCCCGGATCAGTGAAACGGTTCGCACCGCGTCCGTCATGTCTTCCTCAAAACGTTCCACCGTTTCCAAAATTCGTTCAGGTGTCGGCTCAGGGTGAAAATATCCTGTCGGATAAAATGAGAGTTGCTGCGCGAGATAAAGCCGTGCGAACAAATCCCAGCGCTTTTCGGTTTCAGCTTCGTTCAACGAACCACTCACCAGATCCGGCAGCAACGCACTGCGCAATACCTTCACCCGCGCGACCACGCCCGTTTCGCGACGCCCCTTGAGCCACTGTGCCTCGATCGGCACCAGCAAATGATCGATCAACTGTTGAATGCGCCCGCCGAAATCTCCTGTCTGCGGTGCGCCTAAAAACTCCGTCTCCTTCAACGCCAACAACGCACCACCAATCTTCACCATACGTTCAACCATCGGCAATTCGGCCTGCGTCTTCCACGTCAGCCGATGCTCAATTTCCGCCAGCATCGGTCCAACCGTCGCCGCCAGATCTCCTTCAAAAACATAGCGCACCGCCACGGGATGCACGACAACCTTTCCGCCGCCCGCCGCCGCCCGCTGCTTCGCCGCACTACGCGCAATCATCGCCGTGCCCTCCATCAACGGATTGAGCCGGTCGTTGTGACGCGAAATCACGCCCTCCGGGAAAAGTACCAGCGGCCGCTTCGCATCCGCCGTAATCTGAATCGCACACTTCAAGGCTTCCCGATCCATTCCTTCCCGGTAAATGCTGAATGCCCCCGCGCGCCGCAATAAATACCGCTGCACCCATCCCTGCACAAAAAGGTGGGAACTCGCCATGATGTGCACCGGCCGCCCCACTTTGTAACCCAAACCAGCCACCACATACGGATCGCACGGCCGACAGTGGTTCGGCGCCAGCATGATACCATGGCCCGCATCCACTGATGCCTGCAATCGCTCCGCACCACGGTGCTCCACCCTTACCACGCCATGCTCACGCAGCAAACGCCCTTGAAATGGCCGCAATAGAAACGGCCACAAATTACCTCTGCTCGGGGGAACAAATTTGTAGGGCTTTGCGACGACTATGGATTGCATGACGAGCAGTTAAGGTTGAATTATTTGACGTGTCAATTAATTACTTGATACATAAACCATCCGGTAGTCGTTTCGTTTTTGCCATTCTTCTGCAACGACTTTCGCGCTTGTGATTTTCTTCCAAAAGTAACCCCATAGCGCAAACCCGTTGATTTTATGGCGAAAATTTCGGTGCGGCTGAGGTATCTGACCGGTCTCAAACGTGAGATCTTTTCTAACGCGCGGCTTTGTGGAACGTGGGATGCCCAAGGGTACTTCTCGTCCGACTGGCTCGAAACTCCCATGCAGGCCATCCTCGCCGAGGATGGATGCCCGGCCTTCACCTCTACGATCACGCTCGACGAAAACGAAGTCGGGAAAACTTTTCAATGGGGTGTTCGCGTTGACACGCCGTCCGCCCCGAATCTCTGGGCAATCCCGACTGAGATCCACAATAGCGAAAAGACGGACCGCGTACGCGAGTTCCAACTCAAGCCCGCCGGCAGCACGCAGACCGAAGATTTCTACTTTACCTATGGACGTAGGTTCGGTGCACGAAAGGTTTTTCTAAATGGCGGCCACCGCCGCGCAGCGCTGCGTTTTTCCGTCTGGGCCCCCAACGCCAGCAAGGTCGAAGTCGTTTTTGGCCTGCGCTCAAACGGCTATATCGCCAACGACGGTTTCGGCATCGATCCCACGCGCAACCACGTCCCTATGACTCGTAACGCCGACGGCATCTGGCAAAGTGATCTCCTGCCCGACTTCGCCGCCCACGAGGGCCTGCCCTACATGTACCGTATCGAAAACGCCCAGAGCCAGATCGTGTACCGCACAGACCTTTATTCGCGTCAACAAATCGGCCGGGGCGCAGTCGATCCACAGGGTGCACGCTGGTTTGAATCTCCCGAACAACTCGATGGCACCAAGAGTTGCAGCGTTGTTGTCAGCACCGAAACGGTGGCTCGCGACCTGGTCCGAAACGGCTCGCAAGCCCGCCTTTCAGATAGCGATTTTTGGGCCAACGAATACACTCCCGGCCTGCCCGTGCCCAGCAGGCTGCAGGACCTCGTCATCTACGAACTTCACATTGGTGCACTCGGCTTTGACAAAGACAGCCCGGGAAACCTCGAAGACGCCATCGCCCTCCTGCCTCACCTAAGCGCACTCGGCGTCAATGCGGTGGAACTTCTCCCCATGTCGGAGTTTTCCGGCATCGGCTGGGGTTATGGCGATTCCCACTTGTTCGTCATCGAGTCGTCGGCTGGCGGTCGTGACCAATATAAACATTTCGTACGCGAGTGTCACCGCCGTGGCATCGCAGTCATCCAAGACGTCGTGTATAATCACTATGACGGCAACGCCGACCGCGCCCAGTGGGCTTACGATTCCGAAAAGCCTGAGGACAATTCCTACTACTGGTACGAGGGGAAAAGCTCCGACTACCTCGACCCGAACGGCGGCTATGTGGACAACGGCTCCACCGGCTATTGTCCGCGTTTTTGGGAGGAAAAAGTGCGTCATTTATTCGTAAGCAGCGCCGCCGCCTTCATCGAAGATTGTCACGTGGATGGCTTGCGCGTCGATCTCACCCAGGCGATCCATCGCGATAACGTTTTGCATGCCGATGGTCGAAGCATTAGTTCAGCAAATAAGTTCGGTGCTAAAATGCTCCGCGAATGGAGCCGAACCTTGCGCCTGATCAAGCCTACCGCCATCCTGATCGCCGAGGACCATTCGGGATGGGAAAAGGTTACGCAAACGCCCGAAATGGGAGGGCTGGGTTTTGACGCCACTTGGTACGCTGCGTTCTACCACAATCTCATCGGCGACTCAGACATGGCCGGCGGGCGGGCACGCCTCCTCAAGTTCGCCGGCTATGGCGACGATCGCGCACTCGATATCGGACAGTTTGCCAGTGTGCTCTACGCGAGCCAATACAACAAAATCGTCTATCACGAATCGCACGACGAAGCCGGCAACTCCGGCGGCTCCATGCGCACACTTCCCTGTGCGGTTAACGGTGTCGAATTTGTCGCTGCCAATCGTTTTTGGGCTGAGGCACGCTCCCGCGTCGTCTTCGGGCTTTCACTTTTTTCAGCCGGCGCTCCCATGTTTTTTATGGGCGAAGAATGCGGCGCGCAAAAACCTTACCAATGGGATAACTTCCTGCAAAACCGCGAAGACATTCTCGGCGACAGCGCTGGAAGCGGCGCCCGACTCTTCCGTTTCTATCAGGACATTATCCGCTTTTCCCGCCGCCATCCTGCCGTTCGATCCCAGTCCATCGACGTCATCCATGTCAACGACACCAACCGCGTCATCGCTTTTACGCGCTTGGCCGGCACTGACGAACTATTCATCATCGCTACCTTGAGTAATTCGCTTTTCTCCGAATATGTCGTGCAGACCGATTCGTGGCGGCTCCCCGCGGGGGGCTGGACCGAAATTTTCAACGGCGATTCAGCATTTTATGGCGGAACCAACTCCGGCAATAACGGAGCCAGTCTCCCGGTGAGCGACGGTCGAATTCAGCTGACGTTGCCCGCCAACAGCTTCCTCGTGTTTGCACGGGCTTAAAACCAACCCATTCGCTACACCTACTTCGCTTCATCGGAAATCGGTTGGTTTTTGCGGTACGCCAGTCCTTGGAATATTGCGACCACCGCACCGCTCTCGTCAGCCACATCCCGCTGCGCAGATGCTGCGCTGGAAGGACTGCCCCTACTCCGCTGAAATCGATTTCGACGTTGCGCACCTTTCAACGCTTGGCTACCGGTCACCCGCACCACCTCCATCCGTGAAAACCCAGCCCGAAAGTTTACGCCTCATGAGCTGCCTCTCTGAGCTGAGACCGCTGACGGATTTTGTGGATGGCTTTTGCAGAAACGCAAACGCGTCCAATGAGGATCGCATCGCCCTTCAAGTCTCCCTGCAGGAGGTGGCGACCAACGTGATTGTGCACGGCTACAAAAACGCCCCGCATCACGCTTTCGTGGTGAGCATGAAAATCGACGCAGATGCGATCATCGCCACCGTCGTCGATAATGCGCCGGCCTTCGATCCTCTCGCGCACCCCGCGGTCGACACCACCTTGCCGGCGGAAAACCGCCCGATCGGCGGCCTGGGCATTCACCTCGTCAAACAGTTCGGCCATCCGCACTACGAGCGTCGGCAGAACCAAAACGTGCTCACCCTGACGCGCGTGCTAGCGAGATCCTGAGCTGTTGAAGGTCGCCCCAGCATCAACCGACGGGTAAAGGCCGCTGTTGCTGGGCTCGGACGACAGCCGAGTTATCGCACTGATTGCCCTGCCGCTCTGCCCGCTGAGCAGCAGAAAATCGACGCCTGGTGTAGCGTAACCATTAGCCACACGAATTTCGCTCTTGGCGGTTTGATTCACCCCAAACTGCTGTTTCGTTACTCAAACCATCCAGCATCAACCAAAGCTCCGGCTATTCCTTATGCAGATCACAGACCTACCCAAGGGCAATTGGACCGTATTCAAACTCGACGGCAAGATTGACAACGAAGGCGCAGAAATTCTCCAAACAAAACTCGTCCCGTTACTCATCGGTGGCAAAATCGCACTCGACTTCACAAAGGTCGAATACGTCACGAGCTCAGGCTTTCGCGTGTTGATGGTCGCGCTCCGTGAACAAACCGCCAAAGGTGGACGTCTGCTTCTCGGCAGCATGACCAAGGATGTCAGCCGCTACTTCGAAATCGCCGGCTTGCATACCTATTTCAAACTCGTTCCCGACATCTACACCGTCGTGGACGCAGGGTAAGCACTGCGGAACCGCCCCCGCTTTAGGAGCAAACCCGGATTCGGCATGGTGCACCGAAACCACAACACGAACTAGCCTATATGCCCAAGATTCTGCTCGTCGAAGACAATGAAATGAACCGCGACATGCTCTCGCGCCGGCTGCTGCGCCGCGGCTTCGATGTACTCATCGCTGTGGATGGCCAGCAAGGCGTGGATATGGTGAAAACCCACGCGCCGGATCTCGTGCTCATGGACATGAGCTTGCCGGTGATCGATGGTTGGCAGGCGGTTGCCCTGCTCAAGGCGGATGAACAGACTAAAAAAATTCCGGTGATCGCACTCACCGCCCACGCCATGACCGGCGATCGCGAGCGCGCCCTCGGCGCCGGTTGCGACGACTACGATACGAAGCCCATCGAGCTCGATCGCCTCCTGGGAAAAATTCAAGCCCTGCTCGCAGCGCAACCCAAACCTTAGCCTATCGCCTTCGATCGATTCCTCGCGCGCGTCTGGCATGAACCCGTCTTCCTCCAGTTTTCCCGATTCCCGCTCGCTGGCCCAACTCCGCCATGATCTGCGCACGCCGTTGAACCAGATCATCGGCTTTAGCGAGCTGCTGCTCGAAGATACGCCGGCCGCCCATCACGACGATCTGAACAAGATTCGTCTCGCCGCCCAAACGTTGTCGGGCCTGATCAGCCAGAACCCGATTGAGACGCCAACCCACGACGACGGGGAGCCGACCACAACGCATCCGCGTTCCCGCACCTTGCACCCGTTCGTGGACACCAAATCTGGAAAACGCGCTCCCCCGGTGGCCTCGGTGCCCGGTCGCATCCTCGTGGTGGACGATGAAGCGGCCAATGGCGAAGTCGTCGCGCGCATGCTCGAACGCCAAGGGCATACGGTCGAGCTCGCCTCCAATGGGACTGAGGCGCTCACACGCATTCGCTCGAGCAATTTCGATCTCCTGCTTTTAGACCTGATGATGCCGGGGATCGGCGGGGATCAAGTGCTGCGCGAAATCAAAAATGATCCACGACTGCGCCACCTTCCGGTGATCATGATCTCCGCGATGGACGAACAAGAAAGTGTGATCGCCTGCATCGAATCCGGAGCAGAAGACTACCTGCCAAAGCCGTTCAACCCCACGCTGCTTCACGCCCGCATCAGCGCTATCCTCGAAAAGAAACGCTTCCGCGACCAGGAACAGACCTACCTGAAGACGATCGAGCAAACCCAACAACGGCTCAAGGCGGAGCTGAGCGAGGCGGAAAATTATATTCGCTCCATTCTGCCCCAGCCCTGTTCACACCCGATCGCGGTCGACTGGAGCATCATTCCCTCCACTGAACTCGGTGGCGACTCGTTCGGCTATCATAGCATCGATGACGACCACTTCGCGTTGTACCTCCTCGATGTCTGCGGGCATGGCGTCGGCGCCGCCCTGTTGTCGGTCGCGGCCATCAACGTACTGCGAAACTCCGCCTTGCAAGGCATCGATTTTCGCGATCCCGGGGCCGTGCTCGGCGCCTTGAACATGACCTTCCCGATGGAGCGGCAGAACTTCATGTACTTCACCATCTGGTATGGCGTGTGGCAGGTATCCGAAAGAAAACTACGCTACGCCAGCGCCGGCCACCCGCCGGCGCTGCTCGTGACCCCCGTTGCGAGCGGTCGGAACACCGTCGAGGCCCTCGCCGCCGAAGGTCCGGTGGTCGGGGCAATCGCCGACGTGAAGTATGAAACCAAGGAACGGAAGATCCCGGCCAACGCGCAGGTCTACGTCGTGAGCGACGGCACATTCGAGATCAAACGCGCCGATGGGACGATGTGGCCGACGCAGGAATTCTTCGCGTTCTTCGAGGAACCCGCCCAGCCCGGCATGTCAGAGCTCGAACGGCTCTTCAATCGTGTCAAAACCATGCATGGTCCGGGCGCGCTGGAGGACGACTTTTCCATTCTCCGCTTCCAATCTTGAAGACCACCACGACCACCCCTCCGTTGCGCTTCGGCTTTTTCCGCTCGGCGGCAGACAGCCTGGCGTGGCGCTTCGGTCTTACCATCGGACTCGCCACCGGGGCCATCGTTGTCGCGATGGTTTGGATACACTATCGCACGAGTCGCGAACAACTCATCACCCAGGCTCGTGCTCAAGCGATGAAGCATGTGCAGGTCGCGGCTGGTTATGTTGACGAAACGGTCGGCCACGTCGCAGCCATCTCCCGCGCCCTCGCGGCCAACGAAGAGTCGCGGGGCTCTGAAAGCGCGGATCCCGCGCTGGAGGCCTTTCTCCTCAACCTTCTCACGTCCGCGCCGGGCGAAGAAGTATATAGCTGCTCGGTCGCGTATGACGGACAAGACTGGCGCACCCCGGCCGCGTTCCGCCGGATTGACCGCAAAAGTTCGCCCCGCGCCCTGCCGGCCTCGAGTGATTTCCACGACCCGGAAAACGATTGGTTCAACGGCCCCAAACGGCTCCGGCAACTCTACGTTTCCGAACCCTACTTCGATGACGACGGCTCCCGGTTGACGATGGTGAGCGTCAGCTACCCGATCGTCGCCAAGAACGGCCGTTTCGTCGGTGCCGCTTCCGCCAGCATGGAGCTTTCGCAAATTCACGAACTGGTGCAGCGCATCCGGCTGCGCTCGGAGGAGGACACGCCGGGCGCCGATCACGACTATGCCTACCTCGTGAGCCGCGCAGGCCGCATCATTTCACACCCGGACGCAAATCTGCTCGTGCACAAAGGCTCAACTGGCGTCGACGTCACCACCCTGCCCGAGGGCAATATCATCCGCGCCACGCTGACCGGCACCAAGACAATCGGCGAAGGCGAAAACCAACGGATGATATTTTGGGCGTTTGCTCCGGTTACGGGCTGGAAGGTCGTGCTCAGCGTTCCCACGCGCATGATTCTCGCCCCGGTTCGCCGGCTGGCGCTGCATTCCGCGGCGATCGGAGGCGTGAGCCTCCTGATTCTTTTGGGCGTGCTGGCCGTGACCGTGCGCGGCTTCACCCGGCCGCTCAACCGGCTGCGCGCAGCCTCGGAGAACATCGAAGCCGGCCACTATACTTTGGATACACTCGATGGTGCGGCAGACGGTCGCGACGAACTCGCAAGACTGGCCCGCAGCTTTCAACGCATGTCGCGCGAAATCCGCAATCGCGAAGGCCGGCTGGCGGAAATGAACGCGAGCCTGGAGCAAACGGTCGAGGAACGCACGGCCGCGTTGACCGCCGCGGAGGCAGAAGCGCGCAAGCTCGCCCTTGTCGCCAGCCTCACACACAACGGCGTCGTGATCATCGGCCCGGGCGGGATGATTGAGTGGGTGAACGAAAGTTTCTCCCGACTCACCGGAGTCAGCTTGAACGATGCGCTCGGAAAAACCGCCGACGACCTGCTCTTCCCCGCCGATTCGCCGCCCGAGATTCTCGCGGAGAAAGTCCACGGCATACAACAGCGCCGCCCTTTCCAACTCGAGGTGCTCCTCGCCCACCAGCTCTCGGCCAAAAAGCTTTGGCTCTACATCGATGCTCAACCCGTACTGGATGACACCGGCAAACTCGCGCGTTTCATCCTGATTCTCGTCGACATCACCAAACGCAAGAAGGCCGAGGAAGATGCTCGCACCGCCCGCGAAGCCGCGGAGGATGCCAACCGAACCAAGAGCGCGTTTCTCGCCAACATGAGTCACGAGCTGCGCACGCCGATGAACGCAATCATTGGCTACAGCGAAATGTTGAAGGAAGAGGCGGAGGATTTGGGCCACGAGGCGCTGGTGCCCGATCTCGACAAAATTCACTCCGCAGGAAAACATCTGCTCGGCTTGATCAACGATGTACTCGACCTCTCGAAGATCGAGGCAGGCAAGATGACGCTTTTCCTCGAGGAGTTTTCCGTCACAGACATGATTCGAGATGTCGTCACGACGATCCAGCCGTTAGTGGTCAAAAACAGCAATTCCGTCGTGATCGAGGCGCCGGCCGAAATGTGCTTGATGACCGCCGACATCACCAAGGTCCGCCAGCTGCTTTTCAATTTATTAAGCAATGCCGCGAAGTTCACCCACGAGGGTAAAATCACGCTCACCGTGGAACGGCGGATCGAAAACGATGGCCGATGGTTCGTCTTCAAGGTCGCCGATACCGGCATCGGCATGACCCCGCAACAGCTCGCGAAGATGTTCCAGGCGTTCGTCCAGGCCGACGCTTCGACCACGCGCAAATATGGCGGCACCGGCTTGGGCCTGACGATCAGCCGCAACTTCTGTCAACTGATGGGCGGCGACATCACGGTGCAAAGCGAACAGGGCAAAGGCACCACCTTCACCGCCATCCTGCCGGAGCGCGTCCAGGAACCAGGCGAGATCCGCCCGCCGACGCCGGAAAAACCGGCAACACTTGAGCCCACCACCACGCCCACGCTCGCACCTTCGTTGACCCCGGCGCCGCTCGTGCTCGCGGTCGACGACGATCCGGCAATGTTGGAACTTTTGAGCCGCAACTTAATCCGTGAAGGCTACGCGGTGCGCACGGCAAAAAATGGACGCGAGGCCCTGGAACTGGCGTTGGAACTCCAGCCACAACTCGTCACACTCGACGTGATGATGCCGAGCATGGATGGCTGGGCCGTGCTGACCTCGCTCAAGGCCGATCTCAAGACCCGCGACATCCCTGTCGTCGTCGTCTCCATGGTGGATGACAAGGGTTTAGGCATCAGCCTCGGCGCGGCGGATTACCTCACCAAACCGATTGATCGCGCCCAGCTCGCGACGATCCTTGGGAAATACGCACCCAAGAATGCGCGGCCCATTGCCTTGATTGTGGATGATCTCGCCGAGAATCGAGCGCTGCTGGCGCGCGCGGTGGGAACCGAGGGCTGGACCATTGTCGAGGCGGAGAACGGGCGCATCGGCCTCGAACTTTTTGCCGAGTCGAAACCCGATATGATCCTCCTCGACCTCATGATGCCCGAGATGGATGGGTTCGAATTCCTGCGCGAACTTCGCAAACGCGAGGACGGGCGAACTGTCCCGGTCGTTGTCGCGACGGCCAAGGACCTCACGCCCGCCGAGCGCGAGGAACTGCGCCGCACGGTTCAAAACTGCGTCGAGAAAGGCAACCGTTTCACCCACGAAAACTTTTTTGCCGATGTGAAACGGGCGATTAACCAGGCCAAGCCAGATGCCGGAGGCGGAATCTAAAGCCGCCGTTCCGCCGCGACCAGAACCGATCGCTTGCGGGAATTGGCCCGCGCAAAAACGAACGAAGCCAGCGCGCAATCAGAGCGCGTTATCGGGGGTTAGGAAAACGCGGCTAGGATCGGCAATCGTGCGTGACGAAACGATCCAAACATAGGTGCGGCTGTCCCCGCCCGCCTTCGCGGCACTGCGGGCGAAGATCAGATATTCGCCTTTCAAACGGTGGTGCAGGGTGAAACTGCCTTCCCGGTCGGTCGTGGCGGCCGCGGTCGGAGCGGGCAGCTCATCCCACTTGGAAAACGCCAAGGCCTGCTGATCTTTTTTCACCTGGGCCACCGTCTCCAAATCGCGACGCGTTTCAGCCTGCTTTCTCTTTTCATCAAGCTCCATCCAGCGCGGATTTACCCGCCTTTCGATTTCATCGACCACCTTGCTGAATTCGTTGGCTGGATACACACGGACCTCCACCTGCGCGAGGCCTTGCTGCTGGCTGCCGGAGAAGACGAAACAACGTCCATTGAATAAAATTTCTCCCGGCGCAGCTTTCGCCCGCAAGGACGAGGCCGGGTCCACGTTTTCGCTCGCGGGACGCTTGACCGCCAAGCTCGCTTTTGCCGCAGCAATCGCTTCTGCGATTTGTGGTGCGACCTTGCTCCGCACGTTTTCAGGGAGAAGCGTGTACGGCACTTGGGTTAAGCCGCTATCGTGTTTAATCACGACACCGGACGCGCCGAAGGTCTTCAACTCGGCGTGGGTCAAGGCCCGCCCATCGGCGAGCGCGATCTCGGGAAAAACCTGGGATGCGGGCCGATCCTGCGCCCATAAACACGAAGTGAAGAGCACAAAAATCGAGAAGCTACGCCAAGCTGGGAAGAGCATGTCGCGAACAAATGAGATATTCATCGAATTGCGAATCATCGATTGGATTAGTTCATGCGGCTCATTCGTTCCATGCCCATCAAGTCCACAGAAGCCAGTCAGGCCAGTCCTATGGTGACACGGCTTCCCGGGATTTCGCTTTCGAGCTCGGACTTGAGGAGCCGGGCCGAATCCTGAGCGGCCGCGACCGACTGGGCGGGAGGAAAGCTGAGAATGATCTCAACGAAAACGACGCTGCCTGCGCGACGCGACCGTATCTCGTGGAGTTCATCGTAGCGGTCGAAGTGTTTTGCCAGTTCCCGGAGAATCACGAGCTGGCTGTTTTCTTCCAAGGTGCGATCGAGAAGGTCGAGCGTGGAGTCTTTGAAGATGCCGAGGGCGGCGAAAAGGATCGACGCAGCGACGGTAAGCGAGGCGATGGGATCGATGTAGCTCGCCCACGATACCTGCGCGAGCGACAGGCTGAGCACGAGAGAGATCAGGACAAAACCATTCGCCACCGCCTTGGTGCGAAACAAGCCCGCCTGCGACGCCATCAGGGGGGAATTTTGCTCGACCGCGATCCGCTTGGCCCGCACCGCGTACCAGCTGTTGATAAAGACGTAGATGATTTGGTTGGCCAGACAGACCCAGACGCCAATGCCGGTGACCGACGACGGGCTCAGGAGACTGCGAACGGCGTTGATCAGGATCAAAACCAAGCAGCCGAACATCAAGACACCGACAACGAGGCTCGAAAGGTTCTCCAGCTTGCCGACACCGTAGTCGAACTGATTGCCTCCCCCCTTCCGGATTCGCTTCAGCGCGTACCACGAGAGCAAGACCGCGACAAACTCGAGAAAGGATTTTAGGAAATCGGCGAAAATGATCGCGGAGCTCGCGGCCGCCAGCGCGACCACCGAGAACAAAACGTCGATCGCCGCCGCAACCGCGGCCGAACGCATCTCCGTTTCCTTGTTCGCTCCGCTGGACGGGGCGGCGGCGTGAGTCATGATCGTCAGCTCGCGCCTACCAGTTTTCGCGCCTGATCAAGGGTCGGCACAATCGTAAAAATACGGTTGAAGCCGGAGACTTCGAAGACATCCATGACCCCCGGTTGAACGGCGCAGAAGATCAGCCGCCCTCCGGCATTTTTTGTTTTCTTCGCATAGGAGAGAAATACCCGCAATCCGGCACTTGAGGAGAAAACGAGTTTCTCGAGGTCAAGCACCCATTGTTTAGCTGGATTGCTCAAATATCCTGCGAGATCAGCCTCAAACTGAGGTGCGGTGGCTCCGTTGAGTTCGCCCTTGAGGCTGATACAAACGTGAGTTGGTTCGGTGGTGGTATGGATTTCGAACATCGTGGAAGCGTGGAGCGGTCACTTTAGTGCTGGATGGAAGGACGTTTGAGGACAAAAATAACGCGATTACGATCACCGACGCGTTGGTACAAGAACTGGTCGACGTTCTTTTGAGCTAGAAGAATGCCAAGCCCGCCGATTGTGCGTGTTTCGATGTCAGCGCTGAGATCGGGCGCGCTTGCTCGCTGCGTCGGGTCGAACACGGCCGCGCTGTCTTCGAGGTTGATGCGCAGCTGAGCCGGAAGAATTTCTGCGCTCAGAAAAATTTCCCCCTGAGTCTGGCCTCCCGCATAGCCGTGCATGACCGTGTTGGTGGCAATTTCGTCCACCGCGAGATGCAGTCGGTAGGCAGTTTGTTGATCGAAGCCGGCCTCTTTCGCCACGGTATGCACAAATTCAGCGAGAGGTTTCAGGGACTCCAGCGTGCCTGGGAGTGTGATGGACTTCATGGGCCAAGGATGCTGGTTCGAATCGGAAATTTGCGAGTGAAATGGGCAGGTAAATGGGATGAATAGTTTTGATAGCTCCGGAAGCCCCGGGCTTCCGTTATTTTACGGAACCTTTCGC
>JAYTWC010000519.1:0-2100 GCA_043743635.1 Verrucomicrobiota bacterium
TGTTCGAAGGTGCGGAAGTAGCCGTTGATGGCGGGGCGGCCGAATTCGTTGTTGAAGGCGGCGGCGCCGAGCGGGCCGTCGATCATGATGTCGAGGGCGGAGACGATGCGGCCGGGTTTGCCGTTGTCGTCTTCCCAGGGCTGAATGGCGCCGGGTATTTTAAGATTGGATACGGTGAAACCGGAGAGGCCTGCTTTGGGTTTGGAGCCGCGGCCGGTGGCGCCTTCGTCGCGGATTTCGCCGCCGGAGCCGGTGGCGGCGCCAGGGAAGGGCGAGATCGCTGTCGGGTGGTTATGGGTTTCGACTTTGCAGAGGATGTGGATGTCTTCCTCGTGCGCGGCGTATTCGCCGGTGGTCGGGTTGGTGTAGAAGCGGGCGGCGCGGTGGCCGGTGAGGACGGCGGCGTTGTCCTTGTAGGCGGAGAGAATGCCTTCGTTGTGGAGCGTGTAGGTGTTTTTGATCATCGCGAAGAGCGAGTGATCGAGCTTCTCGCCGTCGATGTCCCAAGTGGCGTTGAAGATTTTGTGGCGGCAGTGCTCGGAGTTGGCCTGGGCGAACATCATGAGCTCGATGTCGTTGGGATCGCGGCCGAGGGCAGTGAAGCTGGTGACGAGGTAATCGATTTCGTCGTCGGCGAGGGCTAGGCCTAGCGAACGGTTCGCCTCGGTGAGGGCGGTGCGGCCCTGGGCGAGGACGGGCACGCTGGAGAGCGGGCGTGGGGTTTCGTGGCTGAAGAGGACGTCGAGCTGCGGGAAATCGCTGAAGACGACCTGCGTCATGCGGTCGTGGAGGCGTGCGGCAAGGAGCGAGGTGTAGTCGGACGGCGCGTTAGGGACAACGCGCCCTACCTCGGAGTCGTTGATATCGATCCAGTAGGCGATGGCGCGTTCGATGCGTTTGATTTTGGCGAGGCCGCAGATGGCCGCGATGTCGGTGGCTTTGGAGGACCAGGGCGAGATCGTGCCGGGGCGTGGGGCGACGATTTGGAGCAGGCCTTTGGGTGTGTGCTCTGCGCGGTGCGGGCCGTAGGTCAGGAGTTTTTCGAGGACGCTGAGTTCGGTGGCATCGAGGCTGGTTCCAGCGACGAGTTCGATGACGTGGATGAACTGGGTCGCGATCTCACAGGAGGGGAAGCCAGCGACGTTGAGGTCTTGCTGGAGTTTTTTGATGCGGAACTCGGAGAGGGCGGGTGCGCCACGAAGGATGAGCATGGGAAAAGGAGGGCTGAATCTCACCATGCTGGAGGGCTGGCGTGCAAACAGGAATCGCTATGAACATCCAACGTCGAACATCGAACGCCCAACGTTGAAGGCTGAAGTAGTTATTCTTGGACGCAAAAAAGGCCCGACCGAGGTCAGGCCTTACGAAATGCGTTTTTTGACGACTCAGACTTCGTCGAACTTGCGGATGAAGAGTTGTTCGAGCTCGGTGAGCATTTGCGGAGCGTCGTCACCGGTGGCGAGGAATTTGACCTTCGAGCCTTTGCCGGCGGCGAGCATCATGAGGCCCATGATGCTTTTGCCGTTTACTTGCTCTTCGTCTTTTTCAACGAAGACGTCGGCCTTAAATTTATTGGTGATCCGAACGATCATCGCGGCAGGCCGCGCATGGATTCCCATCTTATTATTCACCACCAGCTCCTTTGTGAGCTGCTTGCTGGTCTGTGGTGTTGTGTCTTTAGTTTCCATGCGTAAGTCCCGGCAATCCTCAGCACGCGAGGCTGGCTTGCAACCTCAAAAACCAAGCCTCAACATTCCATATTATGGTAAAAATCGCGATCATTGTTCCATGTCGTCTGGAATCGACCCGTTTTCCCAGAAAATTACTCCATTCGATAAAAGGGCGGCCATTATTACTTTGGGTGGCCGAACGGATTCGCAAGGAAGCACCGGAGTTTCCTCTCTATTTCGCAGTGGATGATAAACTTCTGGCAGATTGCCTGACGCCGCACGGCTTCGAGGCGATTATGACGGGCGTGCAGCACCAAAGTGGCACCGACCGCATCGCGGAGGCCAATCGCACGGTTGGCGCGGACTTTGTGATCAACGTTCAGGCGGACGAGCCGTTGGTGACGGGCGCGCAAATTCGTCGCCTCGCCGA
>JAYTWC010000520.1:0-3577 GCA_043743635.1 Verrucomicrobiota bacterium
GAGCAGTTGCTTTTGTCTAATGCTTTTGGTTTATCCATCGGTATCTTGCTTCGAGGACTTTCACCCCTTCAGTTCACTCCCATGCCAGGCACACACCAGTCACTAGAGCACAACGCCATTGCTCTACACTTTCTGTTGAGCGACGCCGCTCATGGCGTGGATCACTTTTAACGTCTAGGCAAAGTATGAAGATATTCCCATTCACTACACTACGGAGTGCATCACCGACGCCTTCTGTAATAGACATCGCTAAGCCGCTATTGAAAGTGAGCATCTATATCGGATTGGCAGTAGGTGGCTTTCGCGCGCTATCCGCACACAATTCCATTTATACATTAGTTATAGGATTGTGTTCGACGACTATTGGAGGTTTCGGCTTCACGGCGCTATTTTACGCCTTTACTAAGACTGCCCATATATCCGGCTATCGGCCGTTCCTATTTACTGTTGATCAGCCTACGTCAGCAGTCATCACCGAGAGCAAAATTCAGAATACACTTACCGACTTTGGATTTAAGAAAGAAGACGAGGATCGTGTTCTCGGGACAGTTTGGGTGCTTTCATCTCCAGCAAAGGATCGAGAGCTTTTTATGAAGTCGAACTTTCCGCTTAGGGCATATATTTTTCGCAACGGTCTGCTTAAGGACGGGAATTTGAGTTTTTTGCTTCAGATCAAAGGGACGCCAATTTGGGATACTGGTGAGACTGCATATCTTCAGGAGATTGGACATGGAATTATCGAGTTATCCCAAACTGCCTAACAAGGCGCTAGTGCCAACGACGGCAGCCGTCGTGGCTCACCTGTAACAATCGGCGGAAGAAAGATGAGTGCCCTCACCCTCAAAGATACTGATCGGTTTCGCGGACGCCCTACACTCCATCTTGATGGCTGCGACTCGTTGGCGTGCTTGCGCGACTCTCCCGATCTTGAGGTGCTCGCGATTCAGCATTTTCCGAAGATTTCGTCGCTTGAGCCGCTTCGCTCGCTCTCCAAATTGCGCTTCCTTTCACTCACGACGACGATTGGATGGGACGGCACCAACCGGCATCTTTCCGTCGACACATTCGAGCCGTTGGCCTCCTTGAAGGAACTGGAACTGTTGCAGATTCTTGGAGTCGTTCCGAAGAGTGGCCGCTTAGAGCCCATCGGCCATATTGCCAGCCTCCGCAAGCTTTCGATCGGGAGCACCAGCTTTTATCAGCTCGAAGACTTCGCCGCCTTATCGGTTGCCCTACCCCAAGCCAGAAAAAGTCTGCAGCCAGTGTGTCAGATGAATTTTATCAGCACCTGTCGGCGGTGCCAGAAGCATCCACTCCTCTTCCTTGAAGGAGCGAAGCCGCGATCTCCTCGTTACGTTTGTCCGTCCTGCGGTAAAAAAAAGATCGTTTCGCATCTGGAGCGATGGAATCAGGCCGATGGTAAGCCGCAGTTCGCCGGAGCGGAAGAAATGAGCCCGGTTGAGCTAATCGAGTTATTCGGAAATCCAAATGCAGAATAGGAAAGAGCCGATCAAGACACCACTGCCAACTCCGGTAAAGTGTCCGCCTTCCAATCACGATCAGATGCCCGGAGCGGCAGACCTCTGACGTTCGCCAAGTATGGTTCTGCGATGTGGTTTTAGATTCCCGAGATTTTTGAGCCCGCGATGAGGAAGAAGGCCGAGAGCGATCAAAAGGGATCAAACTTTGCAATTTGCACAAACGGCGGTTGGCGGAGCAACCGCCCTACCCCGGAATCGAAAGCCCTGATAAAGAAAAGCCCTGAAAAACAACCAGGCCATTGGGCTTGTGGTAGATAGCGAGTTGTTCGCCAACATTGTTCATTGGCGATCGAACAGGGCCAGTGGTTCGTTTTTCCTCTGGAACAGGGCAGCACGAGCCCAGCCAGCGATGTTGTTAAATCCTCCTTGAGCCGCTGATCGCGTCGTCGGTCCAATGGAGCGAGCACTCTACGAGCGGCCGGCCAATCATGGAATCACCCGTGTATGCCACGCGATAAGGGCGTTTAATCCCTCTTTCCTCGCAACCTTTGGCCAGTTCGCTACGTCTTATCGCCTGTGAACTCACGTCTTAAGACTGCCCTGATCGTCCTCCTCGCGCTCACCACCGTTGCTTCCGGCATCTACGCCTGGCAACTCAACCGCGCGCTCCACAGCCCCTCGTTTACCTCGACCGACACCGACCGCGCCGCCCTCGAAAAGCGCCTGGCCGACGCCGAGCACCGCGCGCACGACCTGCAAAACGAACTCGACGCACTCAAGGCCAACAAAGTCGCCGCCGACACTCCGCCCGACGAACCACCTGGCCCGCCTAATGGCGACGACCGTGGCGGCCGCTTCCGTGGACGCGGCCCCGAAGCGCTGCAAGCCCTGATGAACGACCCGCAATTTGTTCAACTCATGAGCAATCGCGAAAAGATGATGCTCGATTCGCGCTACGCCCCGCTTTTCAAAAGCCTCCTCCAAGGTACGAGCGGTGCGAATCTGTCGCCCGAACAACTCGATACCTTTAAAAATCTCCTCGTTGAAAAACAAAACTCCGAGCGCGATGTTAGAATGTCCGCCCGAGCCGAAGGCGTTACCGATCGCAGCGCGATCAACCAACTCGTAAAGAACGCCCAAGCCGAGGTCGATGCACAGATCCAAAGCACACTCGGCGCCGACGGGTTCTCGCAATACCAGCAGTACGAAAAAACCGCACCGCAACGAAACGTCGTTAATCAAGTCGCCCAAAGCCTCAGCTACACCAACGCCCCTCTCACCGACACCCAGAACCAACAACTCGTCCAGATCTTGGCCAGCAACGCCTCGACCGATACCAATCAGCGTCGAACCTACGGCGGTGGTTTCGGCGGCGGCCTTGGCGGACCCACCGCAACTGTCACCGACACCGCCGTCTCTCAAGCCAGTGGCGTCCTCACTCCCGCCCAAATGACGGCGCTCGTCGCCATCCAGGACCAACAAAAAGCCCAGGAAGCCATGCGGGCGTCTGCAACTGCCGCTCGCAACGCCACGTCGACCACCACGGCAACCACAGCCGCTCCGACCAAGAGCACGAAGAAAACAAAAAACTAAACCGCCATGGTTTAGCGCCTAAACCGCAGCCATTCTCCGCCAACGCGGAAAAAGCCTTGTCGCTGCCCGATAACGTTAGTTAACGTGCTCTGTTCGCAATCACTCATAACGCTTATGATCGTCACTACCGCGCAACTCTTCAAACACGCCTACGGCAAATACGCCATCGGCGCCTACAACATCAATAACGCCGAGCAGGCCATGGGCTTGTTCCGTGGTGCCATCGATTCGAAGGCACCCTTTATCATCCAAATCTCCAAAGGTGCACGCAAGTACACCGACAAGAAGATGCTCGAGGCCATCATCCGCGCCGCCGACAGCATTTTCCCGGAAGCCATTTTCGCCGTACATCTCGATCACGGTGACGAAGAAACCTGCTACGACTGTATCAACTCCGGTTTCTACAGCTCCGTCATGATCGATGCCTCGCACGATCCGTACGAAAAGAACGTCGCCATCACCAAGCGCGTCGTCGATGCCGCTCACAAGAAAGGCATCTCCGT
>JAYTWC010000521.1:0-2877 GCA_043743635.1 Verrucomicrobiota bacterium
CAATGTTCACGTTTGCGAAACCCGCCGCCCGAATCCGTTCGTAGGCACGAAGAATCTGTTCGCGCGTATGCGGCCGCCCCAGCGCCTCTAATAATTCCGATTGAAAACTCTGCGCGCCCATCGAAATCCGCGTCACACCCAACTCGCGCAAAACCGCCAGCCGCGCCTCCGTGACCGACGCCGGTGCCAGTTCCACCGACCACTCCGCCGGCACACCGCCAAAATGAGCCAACACCGATTCACCCAATTTTCGCAAATCCGCCGGCGCCAGCAAACCAGGCGTGCCGCCACCCCAAAAAACCGTATCCACCGGCTTGGACCAGTTAATTAGACCTGCCTCGCGCACCACCCCGTCGAGGTATTGCCGCACCATCGCGGCCGTGGGCGAAACCTGATAAAAGGCGCAATAATCACACGTCCGCGCACAAAAAGGCACATGCAAATAGACCCCAAGGGAACCTTGTGGTTGGTGAAATACCTGCACGTTTTTAATTTCGCTCATTGCAAACGTGAATGGTTTATGTTGCCTTTCAGCTGATTTTTTTATCGGAAAATCCCAATGCAAAACAACCGCTCCCCACACGCGAGACGAATCTTCCTCGGAATTAGCGCCGCTTTGGCCCTCACGCTGGCCGGCTGCCTTTCCCCGGCGATCACCAACCTGACGCCCTCGTCGCTCCCCGAAAACCCGTCGCAAATCTACACGATTTCGGCCCGCATCATGCCAAAGGATAGCGGCTACGTGCAGGGAACTTTAGTCCCAAGCCTCGTGATTGACGGCCAAAGCGTCGTGCTGAAAAAGAGCGCCCTCGGCCAGGACATCTACGAAATCGATTACCAGATTCCCGGCGGCCGCAGCGAACTCGCCTACTACATCCAAATCAATTACCAGATCCAAAACGCCAACGGCCTGACCTCCTCCCGCGAAGATTACACGCCGCTGCAAAAGGCACAGATCCTCAGCCGCTACGTGATCTCGATTGAAGCCAACCGCGGCCCCGTCGGCGCTCTCGTCGGCATCAACGGCCGTGGGTTCACCCCGAACGACATCGTTTACTTCAACGAAACCCCCGTCCGCACCGTATTTGAATCGGCCCGCTCAATCGGATTCTACGTCCCCGGCATCGATGCCAACCGTAACTACCGCGTCGCTATCGGCAGCGGCAGCGGCCAGACACCCGTCGGAACATTCCGCATCGACGGCCCCATGGGCAGCGAATCCTCCAGCACCGGTTTCTCCGCTCCCAACGCCGGTTCACTCATCGTGAACCCCAGCAGCGTCATCTTGAAAAAAGGTGAAAAGACCGCACTCACCTTCACCGCTCCCGTCACCGCTTCCGCCGGCGGCATCCTGATCGATGTCACCACCGATGTCCCTGAAAGCGTGATCATGCCTGAAGTCATCATCCCACAGGGCAGCAACACCGCGACGATCACCATCGAAGGCGGCCGCCCCGGCACCGGCAGCCTCTTTATCAAAGGACCGGGCGTGAAAGAGCTGAACGTTCCGATCACCGTCACTGCCAAATAAGACGCGTATCAAGTTTCTCCCTACAAACCGGCGCCGCAATGCGCCGGTTTTTTTGCGCCCACAAAACGACCACCGCACTATTCCTTGGTAATCTTTTCCAGTTTGAGCACCACCACCACCGGCCGGTGATCACTCGCCACCGCCGTTTCCGGGACGTCGCCGATCTTTGCCGAACCACCCACCACCGTCGGCTTCAACAACGCCGATACAAGCACGTGATCAACCGTGCTGTAAGTCTGTTCCTTTCGATAATAATGAGTCCAAACTTCGCCATGGCTGTCAGCCGCCGGGATGATCTCGACGATCTCGGTCTTCCCCCTTTCACAGAGCGCATGCAGCGGCTTGCTCGTCGCACTGTCGTTACAGTCGCCCAAAATCAGAAACCGCGCACTTGCTGGTTCGGGAAAAACTTTTAGCACCTGATCGCGCACCGCCACCGCTTCTCCCTGCCGCCGCAACGCCGAATTTTGGTCGTCCGCTCGATCGCTGAAACGGCTCTTCAGATGAACCATGAACAGCGCCACCTCGCCCGCCTCCGTCGCAAAACGCACTTCGAGCAGCCCGCGTTTCACTAATTCGGTTTTCTTGAAATACGAAAACGCCAGCTTGGCGTGCTTTGTCACCGAAGCGAACGGCCGTCGCGACAACACCGCCACATGCCGATCCACGTCTTCCGCCTCCAACAACTCGGCATACGGATAGTCGCAACCTTCCTGCGCCAAGTCCCGCTGCAACTCCTCTAAATACGGCCGCGACCCCATCTCCTGAAACGCAATCACATCGGCATTCAAACCTCGAATCACTTTGCGTAGCGCCAATTTCGCCACCTCGGGTTTCGGATACTCCTGGCGATAAACTCCCTCCACCATGCGATTCGTCGCGAGATAATTCTCCACGTTATAGGTAGCGATGGTGAGTGTCTCGGCACCTATGTCCGCCACACCAACCAGCAACAGAACCAACAACCCTCCCCCTTTAATCCACCTGCTTATTTTCATTTCGCGTTCAGCAATGCTTCCTCGCGCTCCACCAGCGTCGGATGCGAATAATAGAACCCGCTGAACCAGCGGTGCGGCGTGAGATTGCTCAAATTTTTTCGGGCCAGCTGACGCAGCGCCCCGATCATCGGCGTCGCTCCGCCCACGGCCTCACGGGCAAACGCGTCAGCCTCATATTCGTGCTTGCGCGAAAAATAATTTCCCATCGGCGTAAACCAAAATGTCGCCAACCCGCTCAACAGTCCGAAGAGCAAAAAAGCCGACGCGATCTCGCCCGCCGGCAATCCAAACGCCGTGTTAAACCACGGCTGGTTCGCCAGCCACGCAATCGCCGCAAATCCGCCCAGC
>JAYTWC010000522.1:0-3899 GCA_043743635.1 Verrucomicrobiota bacterium
AACCTATTACTTGTTCCAAAAGTGCAACATCTCCGTGGGCGACGACAACATCGCCTTCAAGGCAGGTAGCGTGCTCAACGGCCATCTCACCGTCGCCAACTGCGCCTTTGGTACCGGACACGGTGTTTCCATTGGTGGCCAGACCAACGCCGGTCTTGACGGGATGATCGTGGAGAATTGCACCTTTAATGGTACGACTACCGGCCTTCGCATGAAAGCCGACCCGAGCCAGGGCGGTCTGGTGCAAAACGTAACTTACACCGGTCTCACGATGACGAACGTTCAGTACCCAATCGTTTTCTATAGCTATTACAGCAAGGTCGGCAATCCGGGAAATACCACCGTGGCGACGGCGACCAGTTACAACACCACGCCGCCGACGGATTCGACACCGTATATTTACAACTACGCTTCCACTACGATGCCGGTCTGGAAGAACATTATTATCGACGGTGTCACGGCGACCGGTGCCACAGGAACCAGTATAATTTGGGGTATTCCATCGGTTAACCCCGTTGATGCTTTTGCCCGCAGCATTATCATCACCGACTTGTCGATCAACGGTGGTTCAGGCAGTTATGGCTTGTCGCTTTTCAACGCCTATGACGTCAAATTCGTCGGCACGACCCGACTCTCCGCGCTCACGACCTACAACGCCCTTGCCATCACGAGTCAGCCACAGGCCGTGACGGTTGCGGCGGGCGGCAATGCCACCTTTAGCGTGACGGCGGTGGGCACGAGTGGTGGTGGTGCGACACCCACCTACCAGTGGAAGAAAGACGGTGTTGCGATTGCAGGCGCGACGAACGCGACGCTGGCGCTCACGAATGTGCAATCGGCCAACGTCGGTAGTTATACCGTCACCGTTTCCAATACCCTTGATGCCTACAACGGAAGTCTTGTGGCCAATAGCGCTGCGATTTCTTCGACCAGCAACGCGGCTACACTGACGGTGACCGGTGGCTCCAGCTCATCCTCGTCGAGCAGTTCGAGCTCCAGTAGTTCCTCCTCAAGTAGCTCCAGCTCTTCGAGCTCATCCAGTTCCTCCAGCAGCAGCTCTTCCTCCTCCTCTGGCACGACTTCTAGTGGTGGTTCGAGTTCAGGTGGTGGCGGTGGTGGTACTCCCGGCGCCATTTATTTCATCTTGTTGCTCGCACTCGGCGCTTGCCGCGCCTTGAAAAGGAATTTGGTGCGGCCGGATAGTTTGTAACATATTACTTTATAAACCATCAGTCAGAACCAATATGAGTGGCGACGCTCTAGGGCACTTTCAGAAATGTCGTAGCCGATTCAAAGGTAGGGCGAACTGTCCCAGTGAGCCGTGTTCGCATCGGCTCGGCAGGGACGCCTCGCCCTACCAAATACCATGCCTGAGTTTTAAGGCGGCCATAGTTTTAATTAATACGCTCTAGGGGCCCGGCTTGCGCGAGCTGTTGGGTAGTTTTTCTGCGGCGCGCTGGCGTTTTTCTTCTTCGCGCAGTCGGATGCGTTCTTCAACCGGTGTGGCGAAAACTGTTTTGCTGGGGACTACGCAGCCGGGGCGGCCGGGCACGCAGTCGGTTTTGAGTCGCAGGCAGTGTTCTTCGTCGGGACAAAAATGCGGACAGGAAAAGCTCATCGCCAGAAAATCAGTTTCTCTCAATGAGGTCGTCGGAGAGCCGACCTTGGAGCTTTTTCTGGAGCTTCATCGTCTCGATTTCGCGGTTCAGGCGTTTGCTGTAGAGCTGGAGGCGGGCATGAACATCGAGAGTTTCGAGCAGCTTTTGTTTGAGCCGGGCATCGTCACAGAGCGTGAAGGCGGCGAGATCGACGAAGGTCTCGGGGTCGTTGACGGTTTTTAGAAACTGGGTGAATTCCCGCGGGATATGGCCGCCGAGCCGCTGTTTGGTGGCGAGGAGTTTGCCGAGGGTCTGGCGCAGGCGGAGGTTTTCTTCGGAGTCGGCACCGGGCGCGCTGGAAAGAGCTTTGATGCGTACGCGGCGGAAGGGTTGCTCGCTCAGGATTTCGACGATCTCGACACGGGCAAGACCTTGGATGAGGAGGTTTGAGGTGCCGTTCTCACTTTTTTGGCAGGCGCGGACAATGCCGATCGTCGCGACGCGGTGGGGTGGCTCGAACTGACCGGTCTCTTTGGCTTGTTTGGAATTGATACCAGCGACGGCGAAGAGCCGGTCCGAGGCGAGGGACTCCTTGAGCATCTGTTGGTAGCGTGCCTCAAAGATGTGCAGCGGCAGAAGCGCCTGCGGAAAAAATGTCATGTCGGGCAGCGTCATGACGGCGATCTCGGTGGGCAGGGTGATCTCCATTTCCATGAAAGCACGGTAGGATAAAACGACGGGAATTCAACCGGCGTGTGGGGTAGGGTACGATGATTTGAGAGCGGACGGGCTTGGGTAAAAATAAAACAGTTTAATAAATAATAAAACAATTGACTCAGGGATCGCATCGTTCGAGTGATTGTGGCGCACCCCTCAACCGACCTTTGCCCGCCCCGCAAATGCCAATTCTTTCGTCCATGCCTTTGAGGCAGTCTGCGTTCGCCCGAGCCCGGGTACTGCTTACTTTTGTGTTAGGGTTGGCCGGGCTCGTTGTCAGGGGTGTCGGCGGCGAGCCATCATTTTTGGTGGGAGCCGATGTTTCGGCGCTCACGACTCTGGAATCGCACGGAGCCAAATACCGTGGTGCGGAAAAAAAAGCGGACGCGCTCGCTCTGTTGCGTGCCGAAGGTTTCAACTGCTTCCGGTTGCGTCTGTTCGTGGCTCCGAATGGTCAGGAGGCGGTGACCAACACCCTCGAATACACCCTTGCGCTGGCGAAACGCGTGAAGGCATCGGGCGCGGTATTCATGTTGGATATTCATTATTCGGATACGTGGGCGGACCCATCGAAGCAGTTCAAGCCCGCGGCTTGGGCGAAATATTCCTTCGAAGAATTGAAGACCCAAGTTCGGGTCTACACGCGTGACGTGCTCAAGCGTTTTGTCGCTGAAGGCGTGAAGCCCGCCTATGTACAATTGGGCAATGAGATCACCAATGGCATGCTCTGGCCCGATGGGCATGTGGAGTTTTCCAACGCCGATAATCACGCTGCTTGGGTGCGACTCGGTGGTCTTTTATGCGCCGCGCACGAGGGCCTTGCCGAAGCGTTCCCTCACGGTGACCGGCCGGTGAGTGTGTTGCATATCGAGAGCCCGAACCAGCAAGACCGGGCGCTCTGGTTTTGCCGCGAGGCGGTTGCGGCTGAGGTGCCTTTTGACTGGATCGGTTTAAGTTATTATCCCGACTGGCATGGTTCGGTAGCTCAACTCACCGCCACGATGACCGTGCTGGCGAGGGAAATTAAAAAGCCCGTCGTGGTCGTCGAGACGGCGTATCCATATATTAATGACGAGCATTGGGAAGGGCGTCCTAACATGGCCTGGCCGTTCACGCCGGCAGGGCAGAAAACTTTCCTCACCGATGTACTCGCTGCGGTGCGCGCCATTCCTGACGGCGCTGGTCGCGGTGTGATGTATTGGCACCCCGAGTCCGTGCTAGTTTCCAACATGCGCGTATGGGTTGGCGGCTCCTGTGCACTTTTCGATCGCAAGGGTAAGATTCTTCCTGCTGCCGGTTTTGCCCGAGACGCAGCCAAATAATTTCAGTCCTCACTCCCAGACACAAACCCATGAAAACCCCAAGCCTGCAAAAAATAACGCTGTGCGCGGCCCTGGCCCTTGCACCAGCTCTCCCGTCAGTCGCCCAGTCCACCAACCCACCCGCACCGGCAACCCCTGCTCCTTCGGTTGCCGCCGTTGAGGAGGAGATCCTTGTGCTCAGTCCGTTTGAGGTGGATGCCTCGAGGGACACCGGTTACCAAGCGACAAGCACCCTTGCCGGTAGTCGCGTTAACACATCGCT
>JAYTWC010000523.1:0-3360 GCA_043743635.1 Verrucomicrobiota bacterium
AACGTACAGCCAAAAGCTGTTAGCCGTCCTCGTGGAATCGGTGCCGACGCGAATGTCCCATTGCAGGCGTGTCAGCACCCTGTCCGGCGAGCTGCTCTCGGCAGAGAGCAACCGAACCGGGCATAGAGGCCTCACTCGATAAACAGCAGCCGGAAACGGTCGCTGCGATCCCGCCATGAGATCGAAACCTTCGCCTGCCGCGAAGAGTGGCGTCGGGGAACTTGCGGCCCGCGAAAGCGAGGCGCCCAACGCAAGTACACGGGAAAGAGAGCGTGGCGAGCTCCGACCCCCAATTTGGCCCGCAGGACTTCGGTTCTGCGGGCCTTATTGTTTTTGGAGACCAAGGACCGAACCTTGATCAACCGATAAGGAAAATCAGCACACCTGCGCCTACGGCCGCCCCGTCACATCCGGCAACGGCGGTGGCTCCACCATCAATGCTGTCCGTTGCAACTCCGCCTGAATCTCTTGCCAACGCTTCATGTCCCCCTCGCGGCGTTTCACCGCACGATATTCCATTTCGCCCGCGACAAATATAAACGCAAACAACGCCGCTGGCTGAACGCGCCCATGCGTCAACGCCGCAACCACCGCAACCGCCGCAAGCACCTTCGCCAACGTCGCCGCATAAAACGTTGCCCGCAAATAATCCAACCGCGTCGCCAACAACGCCCTCAACACCCGCCCACCGTCCATCGGGAAAACCGGCACCAAATTAAAACAGCCCATGACCAAATTCATGGTCAACAATTCCTGCCACAGGCTCATCTCGATCTCCGCCCCGCCAGACTTCGCCATAAAAACAAACCTGAAAAACTCCCCAATCTGCGTCCCCGGAAACGCCACAAAGCACATCAACACCGCCACGATCACAAAGTTCACCGCCGGCCCCGCCAGCGCGATTAGAAACTCACTGCTCGGCTTTCGCGGGATCGAGTCGAACTCCGCCATACCGCCAATCGGTAGTAACAAGATTCGCGGCACGCCCACCCCAAATCGCCTCGCCATCAAAGCGTGCCCCAACTCGTGCAGCACCACACAGGTAAAAAACACCACCAGCCCCACCCCGTACATCAGCGCACCCAAAACCGGCAACCCATCCTGCGCCGCCGCGTCGCGCCAGCCCTCCCATGCGACATATCCGAGCAGCAAGAAAAACGTCCAGTGTATCGACAACTGGATTCCGAAGACGCGGAACAACCTAATTGACCCTTTTAGCATTTGGCTTAATCAAAACGTGTTTTGCCAAGATCGCTAATCTGAAATACGACGACCTGCCCGCGCCAATCCTTGTTCCCATGTCCAACCCAGCCAAGCCGACCATCCTGATCGTTGATGACGATTCCGAAATCCGCTACTCCTTGTCGCGGGTGCTCTCCTCGCGCGGCTACCAAATCGTTGAAGCCTCCAGCGGCGAACTCGGCGTCGCAGCCGTCAAAAAATCCCCGCCCGACCTCGTCTTTCTCGATATCCGCATGGGCGGCATGAGCGGCATCGAAGCCCTCCAACACATCCGCTCGGCCAACTCCAAACAGATGGTCATCCTCATGACCGCCTTCGGCACCGCGCAGACCGCCATCGAAGCCATGAAGTACGGCGCGTTTGACTACATCATGAAACCCTTCGACCCGGCGAAGGTGCTCTCGCTCGCCGAAAACGCCCTGAAGGCCCACGCCGACATGCGCGCCGTCACCGACTACAAACCCACCATCAACAGCGACGACTACAAAGAAGGCATCGTTGGCAGCTCGCCCGTGATGCAGGATGTATTCAAAATCATAGGACAAGTCACCGCCAGCGACGTCACCGTCATGGTCACTGGCGAAAGCGGCACCGGCAAAGAACTCGTCGCCCGCTCTATCTGGAAACACAGCCACCGCGCGGCCAAACCTTTCATTGCCGTCAACTGCGCTGCGATTCCCGATAATTTGATCGAAAGCGAACTCTTTGGTCATGAGAAAGGTTCGTTCACCGGCGCCACCGGACAACGCCTCGGCAAATTCGAACTCTGCGACGGCGGCACCATCTTCCTCGACGAAATCGGCGACATGGCCCTCGCCACCCAGACAAAAATTCTCCGCGTCCTCCAGCAGGGAGAAATCCAGCGCGTCGGTGGCGTTGAAACCATCAAAGTCGACGTCCGCATCATCGCCGCAACCAACAAAGATCTGGAAGAAATGGTGAAAGCTAAAACCTTCCGCGAAGATCTTTACTACCGGCTCAACGTCGTGCGCATCCGCATGCCCGCGCTGCGCGAACGCCTGGACGACATCCCGCAGATCCTCGACTTTTGCCTCCAGAATCTAGTTAAGCAAAAAAAAGCCCGCGTCAGCAAAGTCTCCCCCGAAGCCCTCGCGCTCCTCGTGCGCCACCGCTGGCCCGGCAATGTGCGCGAGCTCGAAAACGTCATCTACCGCAGCGCTGTCATCGCCCAGGGCGACACCATCCTGCTCAAAGATCTTCCCCAGGAAATCCGCGACGCCGTCGGCACGCTACCCGCACCCGCCACGCTCGCCCCCGAAGTCCACCTGGCTGTGCCGGCGACCAGCGCTCCCTTCGACGCCATGCGCACCGCCGTCTCCGAAGGCGCCGCGCTCGCCCACGCCCGAACTATGGCTAACGCCCTAGCCGCAGCAGCAGCGTCACACCCACCGCTCACCATCGATGCCGCGCTCGATTTCCTCCACGAAGAACTTTCGAAAGGCGAAGAACCCATCCTCGGGCGCATCGAACGCGAGATGATCAAGCGCGTCATCACCGCTGAAGAAGGAAATATTCTCAAAGCCTCCGAAAAACTCGGCATCACCCGCGCCACCTTGCGCAAACGCATCGACGAACTCGGCCTGAAAATCTGAGCCGCCTGCATTCACTGGCTCTCTGCCGGAAATGGAGGCGCGGTGCCCTCACCGCGCTTTAACCTCAGCAACTCCACCGCGTTTGCCCCGAGCACAGCCGCCTGCTCCGCCACGCTCAAGCCCGACGCACGCACCTCCGCCACCATCGCCCCCAGCGGCGATGCGTCTCCGTTTTTCGGATACAACTCCAGCGGAAAATCCGATCCATACAACACGCGCCCAGCACCCACGGCATCGATCATTTCCCGAAAAACACCTGGTTCATAAAGCAGCGGTGACGCCGCCGTGTCGTAGTACAAATTCGCACACGCCTTGGCCGCCCCACCGAACCCAGCATCCAGCGGCAACCGCGCACCCCAGTGCGCCAGAATAAACTTCGTCGCCGGAAAATCCTGCGCCCACCGCACAAAATCGCCCAGCGGCGTCGCCATCTTCCCGGGATAGTTTCCGCTCACCGGCTCCGTCACATGCAGGTTAACTGGCAGCCCCAACTCACCGGCCAACA
>JAYTWC010000524.1:0-2474 GCA_043743635.1 Verrucomicrobiota bacterium
GACGCCGAAATTCTTACCGGCAAACGCACCACCCACCGCTTCCACACGCTCCAACTTGCAGGAAGTCACGCGGCTGATTACGACGACCTGCTCGCCGCACGCCTCCGTGCCCGGGCGGCCGAACTACGCGCCATCGCCCCGCCGCCGCTTCCCGAAGGCTTGCATGCGGTCCTCCGCCCGTATCAGGAAGAAGGATACCATTTTCTTGCGCATCTTTCCTCACTCAACCTCGGCGGCGTGCTCGCCGACGACATGGGCCTGGGTAAAACGCTCGAAGCCATCACCTGGCTCCTCTGGTTGCAGGCCCGCGCCACAGCTGAAGGCCGCCCCTTCCGCGTGTTGGTGGTTTGCCCAAAATCCGTCGTGTCCAATTGGCAAATCGAAACCGCTCGTTTTTCGCCCACACTGACCACGGCCCGACTCCACCCCATCCACCCCAAGCGACTGCCCGACGTATCGTTGCTCATTATCAACTACACCCAGCTCCGTCTGCACATCAAGGAGCTCAAAACCATCTCCTGGGAAGCCGTTATTCTCGACGAAGGTCAGAACATCAAAAATCCCGCCAGCGCCACTGCCCACGCAGCACGCGACCTGCCTACTAACCACCGGCTCGTCCTTACCGGCACGCCCATCGAAAACCGCCTGCTCGACCTCTGGAGTCTTTTCTCCTTCGCCCAGCCCGGCCTTCTCGGTTCACAAGCCGGCTTTCAACGCCTCTATAACGAAAAATCCGATCCCGCCAACACCCGCAGCCGCCTTGCGACCCGCGTGCGGCCGTTCATGCTGCGCCGAACCAAGAACCAGGTAGCACGCGACCTTCCTCCTCGCATCGAGGAAGACATTTTTTGCGAACTCGAGGGCCCACAACGCACCCTTTACGAAGCCGAGCTCAAGCGTGCCCGACAGATGCTCCTCAAAGTTAAGACCGCACGTCAGTTCGACTCCGAACGCTTCAACATCCTCCAATCGCTGCTCCGCCTGCGCCAAATCTGCTGCGATCCACGCCTCGTGAGCCTTGGTGCCGCCAAAAACCAGCCCACCGCTTCAAACAAACGCTCGAGACACTCAGCCGCTCTTTCTGACGAACCTGTTGAAAGTGCTAAAATTGAAGCTCTCATTGATACCTTGGAGCCCCTAGTCGCAGAAGGCCACCGAGTCCTGGTTTTCTCGCAGTTTGTTACGATGCTTGAGCTCATCAAAGCCGAACTCGTTCAGAGGGAAATCGGCCACCTGCTCCTCACCGGCCAAACCGAAAACCGTCAGGAACTCGTCGATAAATTCCAGTCCGAAGACGGCCCGCCCGTTTTTCTCCTCTCACTCAAAGCCGCCGGCTCCGGCCTCAACCTCACTGCCGCGAGCTACGTTGTCCTCTACGACCCGTGGTGGAATCCCGCCGTCGAAGCGCAGGCTATCGACCGCACCCACCGCATCGGACAAACCTCACAAGTCATCGCCTACCGCTTGCTCGCAAAAGACACGATCGAGGAAAAAATCCGCGCCCTGCAGCACGAGAAAGCCGCGATGGCGGCCGCCGTCGTTAAAGAAGAATCCCTCGCCACCGTCCTCGACCTCGAAAGCCTGCGAAAAATTCTTTCGTAGCGACGCCAGCTCAGGCCTTACGGCCAGCCAGTACTTCTCCCACCACATTCTTCAGCTGCTCGTTGGTAAAGGGCTTTGTAAGAATCCGGTCCACCTTCAACGCCTTCAACGTCTGCAAATCCTCCTCCGAGACCCGCCCGCTCATGACAATAATCGAAACCGAACCGGGCAACGTACGTACATTTTTCACCAGGTCCACGCCACTCATGCGCGGCATGCTCAGATCAATCAGCAGAAGATCATAGGCCGGACCGCCAGCCGACAGCTCCGTCCATGCCTCCATTCCATCGCTGCGATGTGAAACAATGTGACCCTGACGCTGCAATATCCTCGCGGCCGAAGTCGCAATCAGCGGTTCATCTTCGACAATGAGTATCCTGATATTCGATACAGGCACGGGCGAAGCGGATCGCGTCGGCGCAACTGACGGCGACACCGGCAGCGATGGACGGCTTTCCCCTCGCGGCAAATAGACACGAAATGCCGTGCCCTCACCCAGTTTCGAATCAACCACAATCTCGCCGCCAGCATCCGTCACCTGGTGCCAGACCGTGGACAAACCCAGCCCCGTGCCCTTACCGACCTCTTTGGTGGTAAAGAATGGTTCAAAAATCCGGTCAACGATTTCAGGCGGAATTCCGATTCCGTTGTCTTCAACCGAAAAACACTGCCAGGCCACAACCCCTTCGCGACTCACTCCCGCCCGTCCCGGACGTGCACCAGCAGGAAGCTCAACCACTGAAATCCGCAAATGCGGCCTCCACGCGGGATCAGTGTTTTTCGCAAGGCGGTCGAGCAAGGTATCACGCGCGTTCAGCACCAAATTAAAAACGATCTGGTTAAAATCCGTCGGACTGAAAACAACCGGCGCC
>JAYTWC010000525.1:0-5689 GCA_043743635.1 Verrucomicrobiota bacterium
CCCAGCAATGACCGCAACGGCACATATTCACCGAAAGGCACAAGATGGCGTTTGGCATAGCCCTGCGGCACCAGTCCGCCGACCGGATCAATCAAATAGGCACCATTGTACCAATCGGGCTCGGCTCCTCCGGATTTTTCGAACGCGACCGAACCCATCAATACCTGGACATTGGCGCGCTTCACCAGATCTTCTGTCCAGCGTTGCATTTCCGGTTGCCCCTTCACGGCGTAAGGCGTCACCGCTTCAGGCCACATGATCAAATCGGGATTTGTCGCCGCCGCCCGCAACGTCAGCTCTTCGATCGTCTGCATAATCGAAGCCGCCTTTGATTCGTCCCATTTTACCGATTGCGGAATGTAGGGCTGAACAAATGCAACCCTAGCCAGCGGCACCGTGAAATGTCGGCGGTTGGTCGACGTGATCGCAAAAACACAAAAACAGCCCAGTACAAGAAACAGGGCCAAGAAAAACTCCTGACTGCGCTTGTTGAAACCGCGCGCGCCCTCCCGGAACAACCGATGCGCATACGCCGCGAACCCGATGTTCACCATGATAACCATGAACGAAACCCCTCCCGAACCAGTAAACGACGCTATCTGCAGCATGCTCACCATCGTCCATTGACTCGCTGCCAGCGGCAGCCAAGGAAACCCCGTGAGAAACCAAGTGCGCGTCCATTCCAGGACCACCCACAAAGCCGCCAGCCCAAGCATCGAAAGTAAACGGTTGATCGTCGGGCGCCCGATCATGCGCGGCATGGTCCACCATACGGCGAGGTACCAAACACCCACCCACGCTCCCACAACGGGTCCAAGCAAAAACAACCCAAACCACGTCACATGATGCAACCAGCCGAGCAAAATCGTCCAGGCCACCGCCTGTGCGGCCGCCATCGTGCCCGCGAACAATTTAAAAGATGGCTTAAGATACGCCCAATAAATCGCGGGAATCGCAAACGTGTAGGCAACCTCCGCATGATACGGCGGGAACGACGTAACCGTGAGCAACACCGTCGCCGCAAACACACAGGCCGCCCAAACCTGGTTCTGATGTTTGTCAAAAAACGTAGGCGGCTGGTCGTAAGGATCGAAAGACGTGGCGGGCGCTTGAGACATGAGAACGCACAGGCTAAGGCGAGATAGGGAATTCAGGGAAGCAGGAAAGCACGCAGAACCGTTTCCCATCATTGATTGTAAAGTCAGATCGTGCATGATACCTGCAATCAATCCCGCTTGATGATTCTGTCGCCCCATCTCAAAAGTCGGCTAGCAACGGCATGTTGCACGCTCGGACTGGCGCTCGCCGTCTATTTGTCCTTGCTGAAACTCTTTGCCCTGCCGTGCTTCGGGCCGGGCAACTGCCAGGCAATTTTATATAGTCGTTATGGTTCGGTTTTTCACGTGCCCGTGGGCGTCTTTGGCTCATTACTCTGGTTTGCTGCGATTATCGCGCCCAGCAAAGAGAAACGCACCGCACTGCTTCTGCTGCTCGCTGGAGGTACGGCCATTTTCATGGGAATTCAGTTTCTCGTCCTGCGAGGATTCTGCCCCTACTGCACCGCACACGCCCTCGTGGCCTGGGGCGCACTCGCTCTTCATCGTGAACAACCACGAGTTTGGACCATTTTTCTGGCCTTTACTCTCGCCGGAGGCGCTTTCTACCTCTCGCGTCAACATGTGCTTTCTCACTCCCAGACCGATGTCGCACAAGCACCGCAGCTCTCCGTGCTCGCCGACAGCCCCAACGCCCTTTCCTGGCTCGGTGCAATTTATCCCAAAAGCCCCGCACTCATCCTCAGTCTTGATTGCGCCGCCTGTCTCGACCTACTCGACGAACTCACTCGTGAAAGCTACGCCAAACGTCCATCGGGACCGGCAGTTTTCTTAAAAACCAACGCCACCAACCGCGCACTCACGCTGGAAGTTCTTGCCGCCGTTCTCGCCCAACACGACCTGCCACGACGCGATGCTTTTCTTGCCGTGACAACCGTACTTCTCGCAGAAAAGGAAACCGCCCTCGCCAATCCCGCCGAAGCTGCCGTGCGACTCGCCGCAATCTTTCCAGCTGCAGGCGCTGAAAAACAAGATGCCGAACGCATCGTGGCTGCACAGTCAACTACACTGAATGCGGCAAAGCTCACCGACACGACACCGCTCTTGATAACTCGGAACGGCCAAACAAAAGCGCTCATCAAAACTTCGGATCTGTTTCCCTGACCCGGTTATTTTAACCTATCAGTAGGTTCGGCCCGCAGAATCACTGGAATTTCCGCCTCAAGATTTTGCTCGTCATAGATTCGCAACAACTGCGTCAAAGGCCCCGGAGCATCCGGCGTGATGGAAAGCTCGAAGTGTACCTGTTCACCGTCACGCTCCACCAAACGGGCCGTGCCGCGCGCCAGTTCAAGCCGCGGCCCACTGCTCTTGCTCCATCCATGAATCACGATCTCGCGAATCGCAGGCTGCCCCACTTTCACCGAGGGTAACACCACGGGATTCGGCGTCACGCGCAACACCGAAGAGATAGGTACAAAAACATTAAACACCACCTGCGGCTCCACCGGATCAGTGCTTTCCACGCTCACCTTGACGGTGTGATTGCCAGCTGGCGCATCGGCTCGTTTTACCAACACGACTGCAAACGTTTTCCCATTTTCACTGGTTGCGGTTGCACTCAACCAGGCCGGTGAACAAGAAATTTTCCCAAGCTCCACCTTGGCCTCGCCGGTATATTGCAGAACAACGGGAAGCGATGCCTCGCGGCCTTTTTGACTCGGAGGAACCACCACAACCGATGGATTCAACGTCCAAGATTTATATAGCGAAACGGTCAGCTCGATCGGGATCACAATCTCGCCCGCCGATGTTTGCACCCGGATCTTGCGTTGAAGCAAACCCTGATAGGCTCGCGTCTCGACCGAGATCTTTAACGGGGTACTCGCACCGGGCGGCAAGACCCGCCGGTCAAGTGTAGCCACGGTACAACTACAATCAGCCGTCACAGAAAGAATCTCGAGCGGCCCGCTGCCAGTGTTCGTCAATTGCACCTCCTCAACCACGGTCTTCTCCTGCTGTTGCCGGCCGAGATTCAACGTCGCAGGATCAGCCTTTATCTGCGCCCGGGCATCGCCAACAAAAACCACAATAAAGATGGAAAAAAGGGCGAATTTTAAAAAATCGAACACACGCATACTATGGCGAAATTCGAATCAGTCAGCAAGCCGTGAAAGACCCGTTCCTACCCATTAGACTTTTTCGTCGAGCACCGCGCGAATCGTGCGCGACAAATCCGTCAATTTATAAGGCTTTGGCACCATGCCACGGAAACCATGCGCCCGATAACTGGAAAGCACCGGATCACTCGAATAGCCACTCGACACTATGGCGCGAACATGCGGATCGATTTTACGCAGCTTTTCCATCGCCTCCCGGCCACCCATGCCACCCGGCACCGTAAGATCCATGATAACCAACTTAAACGGCTCCCCGTTTTTTCGCGCCTCGTCATAGGCAGTGACAGCAGTCTCGCCATCGGGCACCGCCACGGGTGTGAACCCTAGGCGCATAAGCAAAGCGGTAGCCACATTACAAATCGTCTCCTCATCGTCCATGAACAGCACACGGCCACTCATACTGGCGAGCTCGACTGGTTCGTCAAGCTCGACGGGCGCTGTACCAAGCACCGCCGGCAACCAGAGGGAAAATGTCGTTCCCTGACCCAGCCCCGACGCAACATCGATATGGCCCTGATGGCGTTTGACGATCGAATACGCGGTCGCAAGACCGAGACCGCTGCCGGCCTGCTTGGTGGTGAAATACGGATCAAAAATCCGCTGCAAATGCTCCGGACGGATGCCCATACCCGTGTCTGAAATTTCCAGCCGCAAATACTTTCCTGCCTGTAACGAACCCGTCGCCCCCTCCAGAAACTCTTCGTTGTTGATTGTAATTGTGACCTGCCCGCCTTCGGGCATCGCCTGCACGGCATTGATGACGAGATTTTGCACCACCTGACCGATCTGCCCCTTATCTACATCGGCTGCCCAAAGATCGGGACCGAAATTAAATTCGCTACGAACCTTCGAGCCATGCAGGGCAAACTCCGTCACCTCGCGGACAATTTCCGGCAATTGCACGGTTTTCCGCACCGGCTCTCCACCCTTGGCGAAAGTAAGCAGCTGCTGCGTAAGATCGCGCGCCCGCAGCACCCCGCGTTCAGCCTCTCCTAACCAACGGCCAGCGATAGCCATCACGCCTGTGTCAAGCATGGCCAGCGTCACATTGCCCATCACCACCGTCAAAATATTATTAAAATCATGGGCGATACCGCCGGCCAGAATACCCACCGACTCCAGCTTGGAGGAGCGGAGTAGTTCCGCCTCCAGTCGCGCCCGCTCGGTCACATCACGGAAAACGACCACCGCACCGATCGCCCGGCCGGCCAGATCATGCATCGGAGCACAACGGCCGTCCACCTGGGAATGAACACCCTGGCGATTGACCAAATTAGAATGTAATGGGAAATCAACTACACGATGCTCGGAAATCGCCAGCGCAACCGGCATCGTGATATTTGCCCGCGTCTTCTCGTGACGGAGCACGCAGACTTGTTCAACTCCTCGCCCGATGGCTGCGCCAGCCGGCCAGCCAGTCAAACGTTCAGCCGCTTCATTAATAAACTGAACCACGCCCTCGGTGTCGGTCGTTAACAGACACTCAGCCATCGCGCGCAACGTCACTCGCAGCCGCTCACGCTCGGCCGCCAGCGCCTCCTCGGCGCCGCGAATATCCGTGATATCAACCAGCACAACCAGTACACGCGAAAGATCGAGTTCACCGTCCTCCAACCGCGCCACCGACCAGCGTACCGTCTGATGATGAGCCCGGCCATGTACGTCGGTGTAGCTCACCTCGGCATTCGTCTCATCCTGCGAACGAAGAATCGCAACCAACTCATTGCGAAACGCCTTAAGCACGCTCTCCGGCGGATTCATTTTGGCTCTAGGCAGCTGTTCGCCAAGGGAGGCCGCCGCGAGATACGCAATCGCGTGCCGGTTTGCCGCGCGCAATTTGATCAAACGATAACCCTCAACCAGCGTCTCAGGGCTGCGCGCGATCAGGTTATCCAGATTTTCTGGAGTGCTAACATTACACCGACTCAACCAGGCACCAACCTCTAAAAAATCCTCCTCAAGAATGGCAACCGGCGTCCGCTCAAACAGCTCGCGATAACGAGCCTCTGAAGCACGTACAGCAGCCTCAGCGTTCTTGCGTTCGCTTATATCACTATGTGCGCCGATCAAGCGCAGCGGATTGCCACTCTTGTCAAAAAATGCCCGGCCGCGCGCCATGATCCATTTATATAGTCCGTCTTTGCAGAGCATGCGGTACTCGACGAGATAGGTTTCACTCTCAGCACGTAGGTGCGCATGCAGATGTGCTATGACCCGGTCATGATCATCTGGATGAATGCGGCCGTGCCAGTTCCCACGTTCGTTCGCCAGTTCAGTCGGGGCAAACCCAAGCATTTCTTTCCAACGGTCAGAGACAAACGTTTCGCCAGTGACGTAATTTTTCTCGAAAATACCAACATTGAGCGCTCGCACCGCCAGTTCCCAACGATCCTGCACCTCGCGCAAACGTGCCTCGGTCGCACGCAGTTCGCTCAAATCCGAAAACACCACGAG
>JAYTWC010000526.1:0-2191 GCA_043743635.1 Verrucomicrobiota bacterium
GTCCGGCGCCTTTTTGTTTTCAGACAACACCCAACCACCCCACCACTGCTTTAAGATTGCTCGCCTAACAATTCACCTTTCTCGATGTTTTCCGCATGAACGACGCTGAACAGACCGAAACCACGACCCGCGCCGAACCAGGCGAAGTCGGCCTGGTCGAAGCGCGCGATTTTGTCTCCACGGATCTATTCACGTTTGAGAGCAGCCAGACGCTCCCCGGCTTCACCCTCCGCTACGAAACCTACGGCCACCTCAACGCCACTCGCGACAACGTCGTTCTCATCGCCCACGCGCTGAGCGGAGACCACCATTGCGCCGGCATCCATTCGCTCAACGACCGCAAGCCCGGTTGGTGGAACAACCTCATCGGTCCCGGCAAAGCTGTCGATACGAACCGGTTCTTCGTCATCTGCTCGAACGTCCTCGGGGGCTGCCAGGGCTCCAGCGGCCCGTCGTCCATCAATCCCGCCACCGGCAAACCTTTCGGCATCCAGTTTCCCTTCGTAACCGTGCGCGACATGGTCCGCGCGCAAAAACGCCTGCTCGATTCTCTCGGCGTCACGTCACTCTACGCCGTGCTCGGCGGATCGATGGGCGGCATGCAAGTTCTCCAATGGGGAATCGAGTTTCCCGCCTACGTTCGCCGCATGCTGCCCATGGCCACCACCGCCCGCGAAAGCGCCCAAGGCATCGGCTTCAACGAAGTGGGCCGCCAGGCGATCATGCAAGATCCCGAGTGGCACCACGGTGAATACCCAAAAACCGGCGGCCCCAAAGTCGGCCTCGCGATCGCCCGCATGATGGCCCACATCACCTACGTGTCCGACGCCAGCATGGACCGAAAATTCGGCCGTAAACGCGCCACCACCACCGACGGCGCTGCCTACAACTTCGACGCCCAATTCGAAGTCGAAAGCTACCTGCGCTATCAAGGCGAGAGCTTCATCAATCGTTTCGACGCCAACTCTTATCTCTACATCACCCGCGCCATCGATCACTTCGATTTAGCGGCAGCGTATGGTTCGCTCGAAAAGGCCTTCGCCACGGTCGAAGCCGAAACACTCGTTGTCGGTTTCACGAGCGACTGGTTGTTTCCGCCTCAGCAAAACCGCGACGTCACCCTCGCTCTCCTGCGCGGCGGTAAACGCGCCAGCTACGCCGAGCTCACCACCGACCTCGGCCACGATTCATTCCTCCTTGAGTCCGAAGAACTCTACGCCCTCGTGCGCGGATTCTTGAAATAAACGGTCATGAGCGGCCCCAGTCTCGCGAGGCCAGTCACCTTTCAAAGTAGCGAATTCAGCTCCGCGAAATACGCCGCAACCCAACGATCCGCGCCAAGGAAATAAATTGCCGCGCCGATCGCCAGCATCGGCCCAAACGGCACGTGCACGCCGAAACCGAGCGACACCGACTCCTGCGACTCGTCCGCCTTCCCGTCCTCTTTATCTTTATCATTCTCGTTATCTTTCTCCTCCGCCTTTTCTACCGCCGGAAAAATCTTCTGCCAGATCAGCGCCAGCGCGAACCACACCGTCCCCACCAACGCGCCGCCGAAGATCGAACACACCGCGCCCTGCCAGCCACAAAATGCGCCAACCATTCCAACGAATTTCACGTCGCCAAAACCCATCGCCTCCTTCTTCAAAACCTCCTCCGCCAGCAGCGCGATCCAGAGCACCAGACCAGAACCAACCAGCAGCCCCAACAAGCCATCGATCCCCGACCGAAAACCTGCGATCAGCGCGATCTCGTGATTCTGCCCGTGCAGCATCGGCACCGCAAACGACAACACCACACCCAGCACGCCCGCCCAGATCGTAAATACATCTGGAATGATCATGTGATCGAGATCGATGAACGTCGCACAAATCAGAATCGCCATAAATGCCATCCCGCACAACGCCTTGCCCGGCGACTCCCCGGCAAACTTTAACCAACACGCCAGAAACAACGCCGATGTCAGCAATTCGACGAACGGATACCGAAACGAATACTTCCGCCCGCAACAACGCGCCTGACCGCGCAGAATGAACCAGCTCAGCACCGGAATGTTGTCGAACCACGCGATCGGTTTCCCGCACGCGCAATGCGAACCCGGCCGCACGACGGATTTCCCTGCCGGCACGCGATAAATGACCACGTTCAGGAAACTCCCGATCAGCGCGCCGAAAATCGCCGCGACAGTTGG
>JAYTWC010000527.1:0-2605 GCA_043743635.1 Verrucomicrobiota bacterium
TCGGCCAGTACCTGATTCACATAATCAAGATTGGCGGCGAGCTCGGCACGACGCGCGCGATACGGCGCAAAGTGATTCCAGTAGTGGTCAAACAGCGCCTTCTTCAAATCACCGTAACCAAGGCCTCCCGCGCGCAGACGGTTTTCGAAATCGAGAGCGACGTCAGCTGGCGCGACAAGTTTGAGCAACTGGATCGCAATATTCTGATCAGCATCGGGCTTTGGCTCCGCCGGCGTGCGTGAATCCATTTTGATGCCCATGATCTTTTTCCGAACCGCCTTCTCATCGCCAAAAATCTCTACGGTATTGCCGTAACTCTTGCTCATCTTTTGTCCGTCAAGACCGGGCACCGTCGCAACTTCAGCACGGATTTCCGGCTCAGGAATCACGAAAGTTTCTCCATAGGTCTGGTTAAACTTGATCGCGATGTCGCGGGTCATTTCTACGTGCTGTTTCTGGTCGCGACCGACTGGCACGAGGTTCGCGTCATACAGCAAAATATCCGCAGCCATTAGCACCGGATAGGCAAAAAGGCCAAAGTTGGGCGAGATGCCCTTGGCGGTTTTGTCTTTGTAGCTATGGGCTCGTTCGAGCAGGCCCATCGGCGTGAGCGTGCCAAGGACCCACATCAACTCGCACACTTCGGGCAAATCGCTCTGACGGTAGAAAACGCTTTTCTTCGGATCGAGTCCGCACGCAAGAAAATCGAGCGCGACATCGAGCGTGTTTTGCCGGCGTTGCGCAGCATCGGTCAGCGACGTCATCGAATGATAGTCCGCGATGAAATAGAACGCTTCGCCACGAGCCTGAAGCTCGATGGCAGGCTGCATCATGCCAAAATAATTGCCGATATGGAGTGTACCGGAAGGTTGGATGCCGGAGAGGATACGCATTGGAATTGTTCTCTTTAGTCGTTCGTCTTTCTCTTTCTCAATCCACAAAGGAGAACGAGAAAGATAAAGAGAACGAGAATGAATTTAATCGCGGCGTGGCTGGGTGATGATACTTTCGCGCACCCGAGCAATCGTCGCCGGTGGCAAATATCCGCCGAACGCAACCGTTGGCATAACCAAAGCACGCTTGCCCATGATCGTGCCGGGCTGGAGCACCGCGTTGCAGCCAACCTCAGCCTGATCGCCCAAAATCGCACCAAATTTCCGCAAGCCCGTGTCCGCAATCTCATCAGGCAAACGCACCGAAATCGGTTTCTGATCCAGGCGCAAATTCGACAAAATCACGCCAGCGCCCAGATGCGCGCCATTGCCCAAAATCGAATCACCCACGTAGCTGAAATGCGGCACCTGCACGCCATCGAGCAGCAATGCATTTTTAAACTCGCAAGAGTTTCCAATCACGCATCGCGCACCGACAATCACGTTGCCGCGAATGTACGCGCCGGGGCGAATCTCGGTTCCTTCGCCGATCCAAGCCGGACCAATAATCGTGGCGCTGACCGGCAACCGAACCGATGGATGGATATAAACCTGCCCTTCAATCCTGACTCCGGGCGGCACGCTCGGCGGATTCGCCGGAAACGCGTGCGCCTTCAACGCCGGGCCGATGACACGCAACCATTCCCATGGCGCAACCTCTGGCAAAAACGAAGCGGCAAAGGCCTGAAGCGAAGCAGGGAGTTGGAAGAGTTCGGAAGCTTTCACGTTGGCCAACACGTTGCGCGGCAAACCGGACTGGGTGCAAGCTCACGGTGAAATCCGATGCAAGCATCCCACCGCCAAGCCACAAATTGAAAGGCAACGCGCAGACCGCCGCTACTCCAACTCAGATCGTCACCTTGATAACTTTACCATCGACCACGACGTTTCTCACTTTTTTCCAAGCGCTCACCATTTCAGCGGGAATTGCGTCATGGGTCGTAGCTTTCTCAGCCAAATACTTCATCAAATACTCCGTGGCATGAGGAAAACGATGCAGGGGAAAAGATCCGATCATCAGCGACTCAGGCACATACATAAACGTATCGCCCTGTTTCTCAAAACCGCCCTTGGCCTGTACCACGACGGGAAACACATAGCCGAGCGGGTTGATGGTGGTTTGCATTCCAATTTGCACAACGCCTTCGCGTATCCGGAAATTGGGTACCGAGGGAGTTACAAGCTCTTCAGGCGCCTGTTCCTCTGGCAAGGGCGCGATCGCCACCGCCGCTGCAGGAGCAGGCTTACTGCCAGGTTTTCCTGTTGGCTTAGGGGCAGCTTTGGCCGCAGCCGCCTTGGCAGCCGCCGCTTCAACCTGTGCCTTGGCCTGTTTATCCGTCGCCTTTTTCCCAGCATCCGTGCTGGCCATGAGACACACATTCAAATCGTCCTCGGAAAACGAAATCTCGCCCGGCGTGCTATCAAGCAACATCTGACGCTTGCGCATCCATTGTTTACCCTTCGTTTGATCCGCCGTACCCGCTACATAATAGATACGATCGGACACGCGTTCATCTTCCTTCGGCAATTCCGCGACCACCTCAGCCGGTTTGAAAGCCAGAAATAAAATGGCTAGTGCCGCGCCGAGCGACACGCTCAACAAGAGTCCGAAAGTGACCTCGTAGATGGTTGGGCCGTAGAGTGCGCGGTCGAGTCGTCGATTCCTCATGATT
>JAYTWC010000528.1:0-2894 GCA_043743635.1 Verrucomicrobiota bacterium
CCTGGAGCGTTTGCGGGGACGGTGAGGTGGATGCCGAGCGGGGTGAAATACTCGCCCGTCATAATCATGGCCTGACCCCAGCTATCGAGTCCCATGATAACGTAGTTGCCGGGTTCGATTTCGAGACGGAGCAAATAGCTGCAGCCGATTTCTGCGCGGTTGGATTCGCTGCGGGCGACGAGATCGGGCTCAAAGCGGAGGGTATTGTAGGTTTCGCGGCCGGTGATCTTGGCGATTTTGACGGCGCTGAGTCGGGGTTGGTAGGCGGGCGTGTGCGTGTTCTTTAGCGTGACCGTCAGGAGGTAAACGTTCTTGGTTGGTTTGGCGACCGATGCGGTATCGTCGAGCTTGGCCATGCCTCGCGGTGAGGCGCAGCCGGTGATGAGAAGGGCGAGGGTGGCGGAGGCGGCGGCGAGGATTCGGAGTAGCATAAATATGGTTCTACGAGGTCGTGATCTGAATGGGTTGCAGCAGCTGCTGGACAAGTTTGCAGAACTGACGTTCCGAACCAACCGCAAAAAAGGCTTAGCCTGACATTTGGGCCGAAAAATACCCGCGTTTTGGGTTCAACGATTAACTGGCTGCATCCCCGGGGGATTTTAGAAGAGAAGCCGAGCCTCAACGCCTTGGGTGCGAGGCGCGCCGGGTGTGCCGTGGTTCGTGCCAGCAGAGATCGAGCTATAGTAGTGCTCGTCGAGCAGGTTTTCGCCGTAGAGAGCAATTTGCCAGTGATTCATTTTTAAGCCCACGCGTCCACCCAGCAAGTTGTAGGTGTTTTGGGCAAACGTACTGTTTTCGGATTCGGTGTATTCAGTTCTTCCGTTGGCAGAAGCTTCGAACATAACGAACCAACCGCTTGCGTGTTGGTATTCGCAGCGAACGTTGTAGTCGTAGCTCGGAACGTAGGGCGCGCGGTTGCCATCAAAATGCTGGCCCGTGAATGGGTCGGTAAATTCCCGCAGGATTACGTGGGTGAAACCATAATCAATGGTTATGCTTAATCCTTGTGCGGGTCGCCAGGTCAGTTCGAGTTCCATGCCGGTCGAGCGGGCTTTGGGTGCGTTGACGACCAGATAGTCATCGGTCATCGAACCGGTCGCGAAAGACCGTTCGATCTGATAGCCGCGAATCTCATAGGCAAAGGCTCGGACGGTCCATGAGAGTGTTTTGTTCGGGGATGTTTGCGAAATGCCGCTTTCGAATGCGGCGGTTCGCTCAGGGCCGAATGCCGATAGCGCGCGGTTCCCGGTAAAGGCCGAAAAGCCGCCGGGCTTGAAACCGGCTCCGATGGAGCTGAAGAGATGCAGGTTTTGTTTTGGGCTAAAATCGATCTGCAGTTTGGGTAAAAACGCACGCGCGTCGTGACTGAGTGAATACGTCTGATTGGCAGGAATTCGGCCGATTCGGGCGAACGATTTTTCAGCATCCTCAATTCGCAGACCTGCGGTGAGGTCGAGGTCTGATCGCAGGGCGAAGGAGGCTTCACCGTAGGCGGCCATTTTGCGGGCATCGATTTCGTACGATGAGTCTTCCATGACAAAAGAGCCAAAGGCGCGGGTGAAGGAGCCTTTTGTTGTGCCCTCGGAAAAGAACAGACCGGAATGCCAGCGAAGCGAGTCATTCTTCCCGGAACTTAGTTTTAGCTCCTGGTTTGTGTTGCGTTGGGAAAGTTGCACGTCGTTAAGCAGTTCGGCGGGACCGAAGGCGAGGAAACTGCGGTAAGGGCCCAGTTGCCAATCGTTGATGCTGCTGGTGAAGGACAGGCGTCCCCAGGGTTGGGAAAGAGCTGCCGTGAGTCCGGCGTTGGTGCTGTCGAGCTGGGTTTCGCCTTGGCTTTTACGGGTAATGGTATCCATCGGCGCTTTCAGGGGAACCAACGGCTGCTCTCCATCGCGAGCGCGTGTGGCTTGGGCAACCAGTGAAAGTTTAAGGGTGGCGATCGGTGAGTAACTCAACCGGGTCAATCCTGTGCTTGACTGTTGATGGTCGACATCATGACCGAGTGTCTGGCTATAGATGTAGCCGTCGCGGGTTTCGTATTTAGCGCTGACAAACGCCTCCGCACCGCCGTTGCTGGCGCTGTTGATCAGGGCAGAAACGGCACGTGAGGAAAAATTACCGGTGCTTAGTTCCACCCGGCCAGTGGTTCTTTTTTCTGGTTCGGGTATGGACAGTTGCACGACGCCAGCTGCGCCGGCCAGACCGAAGGCGGTGTTTTGTCCGGGGCCACGTTTGAGTTCGGCGCTGGTTGCACCGGAAAAGATGCCGGGAGTTGTAAAGCCGCCGCCGAGCGGGATGTCGTCGAGGTAGAATGTGACGGCAGGATCGCCGAAGATCGGGGTATTGGTGAGGCCGCGCAGCGCAAACGTGTCGTTGAAGGAACGGGCGCCGCTGGAGGCGATATAGAAATTGGCTGCACGCGCAGAAATTTCTTGGATGTTTGTGGCGGTGTTGGTTAACGCCAGGGTGGTCGTGAGCCCGGGCGAGGAGTCAGCTTTGCGCTCTTGCACGAGCATGGGGTCGCCTTGCACGACAGGCTCGGTGGCTGCGGCGAGCGCCATGGGTAGGATTAAAAGGAATAAGTGAAACAGAATTTGCCGGGTCATTTAAAGAAGAGGAGGAGCGCGACCATGCCGCCGCGTAACCGAGGGCTAGGGCAGCGGAGTTGCGATGCCGACTATCAGCAAATGAATTTATTTGTCATCGTATTAATACGGTTGTCCGCCTCTGCGGGGGGCACTGGATTATTGGGTTGCCCACGACGTTGCGTTGGCCATTGGCTCAGGTTCGACAATGAAGCGCCCTTTCACCCAATGCAGAAAGTCGGTCTTGAGCTTGAGCCTCGTGCTCTGTGGCATCGGGGTCCTGCTGGTTTCGTGTCGTCGGCCTGATTA
>JAYTWC010000529.1:0-1856 GCA_043743635.1 Verrucomicrobiota bacterium
ACGGCAACAACCATTGGGACAACCGGTCACGCGCAGGCTGATCGCGTCGTGACGCAACCCTGACTCATCGAGCACGGTTTCAAATTTTTCCAACAACTCTGGCAACATGCGTTCGCTCTCGGCCAGCGCCAGTCCACAAGTCGGCAGCGCAACACACGAAAGCGCGTTCAGCCGCAGGCCACTTTGTTTGTTTTCGTTGGTGAGACCATGGCGCGCCAGAATTCCGTCAATCACGGGTTTCTGAACATCCGTGACACCAGAGATGATAAGATTCTGCGAGGCGGTCAGACGGAAATCGCCGGTATGCACGCGAGCAATTTCATGCAACGCAGTCTTCATTTTCCAGCCGGGGATGTCCTTGATGCGGCCGCTCAAAATATGAAGGCCATAGAACGAAGTGCCGTCGGCGCCCTTGTGCCAGCCGTGCGGATCCTGAATCGTAGTAAACTCAAACCTACGAATAGCGCCAAGCATGAAGCCGGCACGTTTTTCAACCTCTTCCTTGAACCAAACAAGTCCGCGGTCGGCGATCGTGTACTTCAGACGGGCGTGTTTGCGATTCGTGCGGTCGCCGAAATCGCGCTGCGTGGTCAGCACCGCGGTGCCGAGCGCAATGACCTGATCCGGCGTGACGAACCCGAGGAGATCAGCGAGGCGCGGGTACGTTTCGGCATTGCCGTGACTCATACCCATGCCGCCGCCAACGACGACGTTGTAACCGACGAGTTGGTTATTTTCCACGACGGCGATGAAGCCAAGATCCTGCGAAAAAACGTCGATGTCGTTCGACGGTGGGATGGCGAAGCCAACTTTGAATTTGCGCGGAAGATAAGTCGCTCCGTAGAGCGGCTCGACGTCGGGCTCACCGCCGGCAACGAGTTGGTCGTCGATCCAGATTTCGTGATAAGCTTTCGTGTGCGGCAACGCATATTCACTCCACGCGCGCGCATGGCCGTAAACTTGTTGGTGCACCGCGCTGCGTTCGGGATTTGGCGCAGCCATGACGTTGCGATTCACATCGCCGCAAGCAGCGATCGAATCGAGCAGCACCTTGTCGAGCTGCTTGATCAACGGCCGAAGGTTGCCCTTGAGCACGCCGTGAAATTGGAAGGTCTGGCGGGTGGTAAGGCGCAGCGAATGGTTAGCGAGCTTATCCGCAATGTCATCAAGCACGAGCCACTGCTGCGGCGTGCATTGACCGCCAGGAAGCCGCACGCGAAGCATAAAGCCGTAGGCCTTTTCCTGCTTCAACTTGGTGCGCTCTTTGCGCAAATCACGGTCGTCCTGGAGATAAAGACCATGAAATTTAGTGAGCTGACCATTGTCCTCGCTGATCGCGCCGGTGGACGCATCGAGCAGTTCTTGCGCGATCGTGCCGCGCAGGAAATTGGAGGCAGCTTTAATGCCTTCATTGGCGCTAAGAGGCTTCGTGGTGACCACAGATTCTGAGCTCATGAGTAGGCGTTAATTTTTGCGCAAAATATGCCCCGGAGCAAGTTGAAATTAGTTATTTCACCTATTTAGTAAACTAATGAAATAAAAGCGCTATTTGATCCTTATTATAAACGATTTATGGACGCACTTATCTACGACCACCTGCGTTTATTCATTAGCTCGCAGACAATTCCAACAAGACATCCGCTCGCGCCACCATACCGAGTTCAGCCCAAAGCTGTACGAGGTGAAGCTTGTTGCGGATTCTATGCCCGAGATCACGAACCTCGATATAATCATTGTCCTGTTCAAGGGGCGTTCCGAGTCGTTTTTGAACCAAACTCAATTCCTCGATCAAGCGATGTAAAATACACCATTCCTGGGTTATGACCTCGTGAGTTACCATCGGGAGTTCCGTTGGA
>JAYTWC010000530.1:0-5456 GCA_043743635.1 Verrucomicrobiota bacterium
CCGGGTCGGTGTTCGCCGCCTTCACTATCATAGTCTGGGCGGAATGTACCAAGCGATGGCGGGCGATCTCGACTACCAAACGTTCCTGCGGGTGACGCGACGGATCACGGCGGATCATCGTGAGGAAATGAAGGCCTTTCGTCGTGCGGTTTTCAACGTGTTCACTTCCAACCGCGATGACCACGGAAAGAATCAAGGGTATCTCTACGAGAACCGTCAGTGGCGTTTGAGTCCGGCCTTTGACGTGACCTTTACCAGCGCCGAGCGCATGCCCGAACGCGGCATGGCGGTATTGGGCGAACGACGAAATGCCGGCTTGAATCAGCTCCACGCCCTAGCCCAGACCGAGGGTCTGGAAAAAAGGGAAGTGGCTTCAGTGATCGAGGAAGTCCGCACGGTAGTGGCCCAGTGGCCCCGTTTCGCGGAGGCCGCCGGACTGCCCGCGGAGATCACGAATTCGATTCAGAGGAGCATGCGGGCGGTCGGCTAAGCCGGGCCTTTCCCGCCGAAAGAGATGCGGCGCGGGTCTTCGCCTCAGACTTGACCAACCCACCCAACCGCCCGTTTTCAGCGGGCGTTTTTTGTTGCAGGTGTGGTAGTGCGGCTGCCGCTTCCGGAGTCATCTCAAACCACCCGTTGGCGATATCCTTCGTGATCGGCTTGGTGACGACGACGTCAATCACCTCACCGGTCTCAGCAAAAATCGGGCGGCGATAATTCTTGTCGATTCGTTCAACGCTCGTGCCCGCCCCGGCAGCGACTTGGTGCTTGTTGCCGGTTCGGATAACTTGATACGAAATGTACGAGTGGCGGAAGCAGTTGTCGGGCAATTTAAGGCCCGCGTTGATACCAATCTCACGAACACGCTCCATTGCTGCTTTGTCGCATACATAGCCATCACGATTGGTACACAGCTTTAGCCACTCGACAGCAGTCCCGCATAGAGGAAGCGTGCGCCAGCTCGGTGTGTTCTCCTTTACGTTGCTGACTACGAGCAAAGGCTCTTTCTCGTCGAAATGAATGTCGCTCCAAAGCTGACGTTTCTCCCGATGGTCGTCGCGTTTGCCGTGAATTTCGTCCGAACGCACACCGGTGAATCCAGCAATGACCGCGGCAGCCAGGTAGTGGGGGTGATACGTGCGGAGGTAGTGCAAGAGCTGACCAAACGTATCCGGTTTTATGATACCTACCTCGGGTTCTTTTTCTTTTTTCTTGTCGGTACGCGAAATCTCAAGCTCAACGCCCCGCGAAATGTATCCTTGGCGTTGAGCCCAGCGGCACAAAGTGATCGTGCGTTTGCGGATGTCGTTGTGCGAAACGCCGTCGGTCCAATACGCGAGGTATTGCTGCCACTCTGCGGTCGAGATCGCGTGCAGATCCCGCCCGACGAAGTGGGTTTCGACGCGGGAGAGTTTTGACCCGTAGACGCGCTCGGCATCTGTCCCTTGGGCCGTCATCGCTTTTTTGAAAGCAGTAACAGCAGCGGGAGCCAGGATCGCTGTGAAGCCCTTTGAACCGTTGGCGGCTGCGAATGCGGAACACGCGTCCAACACACGACCGCCGGTCAACTCCCAAGCCTTAGCCCACTCCGCCATCGCGGTCATCACCGGCACACCGCCACGGGCCAGCGCACGCAATGCGAGCAGCTCGTCGCGATCTTTAGATGTGAGTCCGGCAGCTTCGACGTGCCCGCCTGCAACTTTGGACCCGATCAGACGAGCCTCTTTCTCCCCCTCTGCCTCGTCTGCGAACTGGCGGTACTTACGCTTATTTGCTTCGTACCAAACCACTGTGTATAGGTAGCCGGACGCGCTGTGCGCATGGTTGACTCGGTAAAGTTTGACGGTGGCCGAGCCGACGACGATCGACCGTGGATAGGTGCACTTTTTAGACATGGTACACCTCCCGGATGCGTGTCAGCGATGTCACACAATCCCACACAGACAGGACCGTATTTGACCATACAACTACGTACACGCCACCCAGGGCACGAGGGGGAAAACTTCCCCGTGGGGGCACCATCTACAGAGGAGGGATTGTTTTCTCAGGTAAATCTCAGGCAAATTTATCTGATTTGCGGGCCGCAGAACCATACGTGGAGTAGGTTGAGGGCCTTGGGCACCATTCGAAAGGAAGAGTCGTTTTCGGGGACAAAACTTCAGAATATGACTCCTGTCCGACTCGGAGGGTACAAGGTGAGCCAACATCCGTGGCACGAACCTTGCGTGCGCCACGGTTGCTTCTGCCCAAAACTGAGCATGCTTTACAATTAAGCCATCACCGTGTCTACGCCTACATCATCTCCAACCCCAGACAGTAAACAGAACCCGATACCTTTGCCGGTCTCGCAAGCATCTGCTCTATTACTTTTTCGGCGGCTCATGGAGTATTTGCCCGACCATATCTATTTTAAAGATACGGAAGGTCGTTTTCTCGCCGTGAGCCAGGCACTCGCAGAAGCTTTTTCCCTAACCAACCCCGAAAAGCTCATCGGCAAAACCGATTTTGATTTTTTCGAAGCTTCGCTCGCTCGCCAAAAACTCGACGACGAAAGAAACGTGATCCGCACCGGCCAGGGCTTTGTCGGCAAGGAGGAACGTTCCCGCTCAGGGTCCGGCAAGGTCAGCTGGGTCGTAACCTCAAAACTACCGTTATTTGGCGATAACAATGAGATCATCGGCACCTTTGGCATTTCCCGTGACATCACCGAGACGAAGATCGCGCGGGAAACTCTCGAAACCCACCACCGGCTGCTCGAAACCTTGATCGATCTTCTGCCCTGCCGGGTATTCATCAAGGATAACGAAGGGCGTATCAGATTGGTGAATACTGCATATCGCCAGGCCATGGGAATGAAAGACATGGCTGAAATCGAAGGACGTCGCCTGGGCGATTTAATCAACGACCGCCGGGCTGACCATATTGCAGCCGACGATAAAATGGTCTTGGAACAGGGACTCTCCATCCTCAATCGGGAGGAATATGATGCCAGCCCACTCAGCTTGAACCGTTGGATACTCCTATCCAAAGTTCCTCTCCGTGACGCAAACGGCCAGGTCCAAGGCATCGTCGGCATGGCCGCCGATATCACCATACAAAAAGACGCTGAAACCCGCGCACTCGATGCCCAACGTGAACTAGAAGCCAAAAACCGCCAGATGGAAGCCGATCTCACCGTGGCGCGCGAACTCCAGACGGAACTCATGGCCTCCAGCGTCCAATCCGTGCGTGATGAGCTTAATCCTAACTCGCCCATTGTTCCTAGCATAGGGTTCTACTACGAACCGTGTGAGTTTCTCGCCGGGGATTTCTTCCAGGCAATTCCGTACTCGCAAAGCAGCTTCGGAATCCTGCTCTGCGATGTCATGGGCCACGGCGTGAAAGCTGCGCTCGTCACCACGCTCATCCGCGGCCTACTCTCTGATGTTCGCAGCAATGCGCTCAGCCCGGCCCAGGTGCTCGAACATCTTAACGAACGCCTCTGTCCCCTGCTTGATCGGCCGCCGTTGCCACGTTTTGTCACGGCTCTCTACGCACGATTAGATCTATTAAGTGGTAAAGTCGACGTGGCCAGTGCGGGTCACCCCTGGCCACTTCTCCAATCTCGCAGGGCCTGTGCCGCACCGATCACAAAAGAGCTCTGTGGACCGGCATTGGGCCTCCTGCCGGGCGCAAACTACACTTCATGCACCCACAAGCTGGCTAAGGGAGATCGCTTCCTGCTCTTCACCGATGGCTGGATTGAAGAACCGGATGCCACCGGCCAAGAATTTGGCCTCACACGCATGATTCAAGCACTCAACCGCCATCAAGATACTCCCATCGAAAAAACACTGGCAGCGATTGCAGGTGAAATCACTCTGTTCGCCGCCAAACCAACGCGAAGTGATGATCTTTGCGGCTTGCTTGTAGGCATTTGATCGGAAATTTCTGCAATCTCCCGACCCTCTTTCCGAAAAAAGGATGTCGCTCTCGAACTAAACACCAGAATTGTCGGACTCACGCAGCGCACTCTGTGCCATATCAACCTGTTCGGTCTATGGACCAAATCCCGATGCCCAGGCGGCCGGTGCATAAACGCAAATCCCGCACGCCTATTCGGACTTGCAAAACTATTGAGACGCTGCACCCATAACTCGTCCTAAGACGTCATACAAACATCCGGTTCAAGGCAGTCGACGGCTTCAATCAAATTGGTCATTATGCATATAACTAGCCACCGTGTTGCACGAATAAGGCTGATCCCTGTCAGCGCGCTGAAAACAGTTACCTTTACGCTGTTATTGACCGCCACACTCATGATCTCCGGATGCAATGCCGTACAAGGCCGCATCGACAAAAATCCCACCGCCTTCGCAGCACTTTCGCCCGAAGACCAGGCTCGCATCCGCAAACATATCGTCGCCATTGGCGATTCCACTGAGATCGTCTACATCGCACGGGGAAAACCTGACGAAATCTTTGAAAAGGACCAAGCCAACGTCCATAAAATCGTCTGGCGATATGACGAGGACGCCGAGCGAAAAGATGGCGGCGCGGCCCCTTCCCTCGAAAATCTCACCTTTAACCCCGAGCTCGAGAGTGTCGACGGCAACGCTAAACGTGACCACCTCGTTCGACGCATTTTGGTCACATTCGTTGAAGACAAGGTGACCTTCGTCCAGGAATTGAAACCGCGCTAAACGCCACGGCGCGGCCGTCCCGATAAAGCCTGGTTTGTGTCGATTTCTTCACGCCGATGCGAATCTCAATCTAACCCGACCGCCACTCAGCTTCACCCGAAGCCTCGCAAACCCAGACCAGTCTTCCCCAACCATGCCACTCACCCTCGATCTCTCAAAGCAGGTTGCGCTCGTCACCGGCGCTTCGGGCCAGCTCGGCCGCGTGATGTCACGCACGCTCGCGCAGTGCGGCGCGGCCATTGCGATTCACTACAACAGCGACCGTACCTCGGCCGAAGCCCTGAAGCGTGAAATCGAGGCGCTGGGCGTGCGTGCGGTGGTGGTGCAAGCGGACGTCACCGATCAGTCGAGCCTCGGTGCGATGCGCGATCAGATCGTCGCCGCGCTCGGAGCGCCCGATATCGTTGTCGCGAATGCCGTGGCGCAGATTCATCCGTGGACGACTGTGCTCGAAGAATCCATCACCGACTACGAGAGCCAATTTCGCACCTGTGTTTTGCAGAACGTGCTTCTCGCAAAGGTTTTCATCCCGGCCATGATCGCAAAAGGTCGCGGCCGCTACATCGGCATCAACACCGAATGCTCCATGCAGATGATGCCGAGCCAATCGGCCTATGTCGCAGGAAAACGCGGAATGGATGGTGTCTTACGCATCCTCGCCCGAGAAGTGGGACCACATCAAATCACCGTCAACCAGGTGGCGCCCGGCTGGACAATCAGCGAACAAGATCGTGCCAGCGGCACCGTACACAAACCAGAGTATGAAGCCAATGT
>JAYTWC010000531.1:0-2431 GCA_043743635.1 Verrucomicrobiota bacterium
CGGATAGCGGGCAGGGCTTCGATCAGGTGATCAATGCCTTTGTAGCTGTCGGATTGGCTGAGGCGGGAGACGGTGAGGATGTCGAATTCGTGGACTTGCGGCGCGGGCTGGATGATTTCGAGTTGCGGGTCGAGGGCGTTGGGCAAAACGACGGTTGTGGTCAGCGGGATTTTAGCGTAACGCAGGAGTTCGCGCCGGGTGAACTCACTGACGCACCAGATGCGATCGGCACCGCGGAGGGCCAGTATTTCCATCCGGTTGAAGGGTCGCCAAACCTCGATTCCGTGGGCAATTAGGGTGTAGCGAATGGGTTGTTTACGCAGTTTCCTCATGGCCCAGGCGACTGGCAATTGGGCGATGTGTCCGCAGACGATCAGGTCGGCGTTTATGCTCATGCGGTGGGCGGCTTTGACGAAGGCGATTTTACTGCGGTCGCAGGCGGCCCAGTCGGCGAGCCGTGCATTCGAGTAGCGGCGCAATTCCCGTGAATCGAACGTGGCGTCGTTTAGGGATATGACAGAAAGCTGGCCTGCGGGCTCGCTGATCTCACACAACGCTTTTAGGTATAGGCGTAGGATGCGGGCGATACCTCCTTCAGAGGCGAAGAGCTCGGGTGCTAGCAAAAGGGTGTTCATGGAGCGACTTGAGCGGGCTGCTGTGCTCGATTGACGAAGGCAACCACCACGGCGAGGGTCCAAACGCGGGACCATTCGCGGGAATCATTTCCTGTGATGAAATTCTGCCAACGCGCCTGCACGCCAGCGCCGTTGAAGAGTCCGCTGCGGGTTAAGTTAGGCAACGAAAACACTTCTTCGAGGAATGGCCGGAGCGGACCGCGCATCCAGTTGGCCATGGGCAGGGAGAAACCGCGTTTTTTGCGTTTTGCAGTTTCAGGCGGCAGCAGGTCACGAACGGAGCGGGCGAGCGCTGACTTGGGGTTGCCTGCTGTGTATTTATAGCGGCTCTTCTGGTTCCAGAGCCATTCGACGAGTGGCCGGTCGACAAAGGGAACACGGAGTTCGAGCGAGTGGTGCATGCTCATGACGTCGCTGTCGCGTAGGAGCACGTCGGCCATATAGGTGCGCATTTCCCAGGCGCTAACGATTTCAGATGGTTCGGCGCCGATGAGTTCGTCGGGCAGGAAGGCGAGCTCGTCGTGCGGAGTGAAATTCACATCGCCATTGAGGAGGTTGCGGCGGGCGGCTTCGGAGAAGTTGCGGCGTTGCAGGGCTGCGAGTTGGTGGAAGTCGCGTGCGTGGTGGAGAAAATCGGCGAGTTTCTGGGCGCGCGAGTCACCGCGTTGCAGGCGGGCTAGGATGTTGTCGCGGATTGGGCTGGGCAGGCGGCGCCACCAAGGGAGCCAGCGGGCGAGTCTGGGCGTTGTTGCAAACCAGGGATAACCACCAAAGAGCTCGTCGCCGCCGAGGCCGGAGAGCGCGACAGTGACGCCGCCGGCGCGAGCGACTTCGCTGACGTAGTAGGAGTTGATGGCGTCACCGGTCGGCTGGTCGTAGGAAGCGAGAATGGTTTCGATATCGGCGGCCACGCGGTCGCCGGTTAAAATATAGGTCTGGTGGTCGGTGCCGAAGTGGCGCGCGGCTTCTTCGGCCTCGGTGGATTCAGAGAATTCGGCTTCATTGAAGCCGATTGAAAACGTTTTCAGTTTAGTTCCGCCGGCGCACTGCATCAGGGCAACGATGGCGCTGGAGTCGAGTCCGCCGGAGAGGAAAGCGCCGACCGGCACGTCGGCGAGCGAGTGGGCGCGAATGGAATCTTCGAGGCGTGAACGCAGTTCCAGGTTAAATTTTTTCCGGCTCTTGCAGACGTCGACGCTGGCATTGGATGCGTCGAGAAATGTCCAGTACGAACGGATGGTCAGGCGGCCATCTTGAAAAGTGGCACATTCGCCGGGGCGCAGGCTGCGCAGTTCTTTGTAGATGGTACGCGGTGCGGGTACGGCGAGGTAGGAAAGCGCGGCGTTAAGAGCTGCGGGGTCGAATTGCGTTTCAACAACACCAGAAGCACGAAGGGCGTTGAGTTCGGAGGCGAAAAGAAGCGCGGCGTTGGTTTGCGCGTAGTAGAGCGGCTTGATGCCGAATGGGTCGCGGGCGAAGAAGAGTTTCTGGTCGGCGGCATCCCAGATTGCGAAGGCGAACATGCCACGGAGACGGGGTAAGCACTTTTCCCCCCAGTGGACGAAGGCGGCGAGCAATATTTCGGTGTCGCATTGCGTCTGGAATGAAATACCGATGGCTTCTAGTTCGTCACGCAGTTCGCGGAAGTTGTAGATCGCGCCGTTGAAGACGATGTGAAAACGTTCGTCGGCGGTGGACATGGGTTGATGGCCGTTGGCGGGGTCAAAGATCGCGAGGCGGCGCATGCCAAGCGTAGCGATGGTCGAGGAGAAAACCCCGTCGTCGTCAGGTCCGCG
>JAYTWC010000532.1:0-2945 GCA_043743635.1 Verrucomicrobiota bacterium
ATCTTCTCTAACGAAGGCGTCGGCACGCTCGTTTACGGCAACGATTACCAACAAATCCGCACCGCCAATCGCCGAGACGTTCGCCAGATCCACAACCTCACACGAGGAGCCGTTCGACGTGAGGAACTCATTTACCGCACCCAGCAAGCCATAGAAAAAAACATCGAGCAGTTCTTCGTTTTCGAAATCGACGAAGCCATCATCGCCTGCGTCTCGCTCTATTTTTACCCCGACAAGCCGCAACTCGCCGAAGTCGGTTCGCTCTACGTCCAGCCGTTCTACCAAAATCGGAACATCGGCCGGAAGATGGTCGATTACGCCTGCATGATGGCCAAAGAACGCGGCGCGACCACCATCGTCGCGCTCTCGACGCAGAGTTATGGCTTCTTCACGTCCGTCCTTAACTTCGAGGAAACCGACAAAGAAATCCTCCCCGAAGCCCGTTTAAAACTTTACGAAGAAAGCGGCCGCAACGCCAAGGTGCTGGTGAAGAAGGTGTGAGACGGAATAACCACTGATTCACACTAATTCAGGGGAATGTCGGGAATGGAAAACCGAATCCTTTAAACGAAACGCAGAAAGCCTGCCCACAACCATTTCTGCCTATTCCAAAAATTCCCCTCAATGAGTGTTCATTAGTGGTTAAGAAAAAATCCACCGCGTCCCCGCTTCTACCCCAACCCATTTCTTTCTTTCCGCATGAAAGCTCCCCGTCTTCAGCTGCTGTTCCTTTCAGGCGCTGCCGTGATCGCGGCGTCCCTCTTAAACTCCACCGCCACCGCCGCAGAAGACTGGGCGGCTCCGCTACTCAAGGAGGCGTCAACTTTAGGCAAACCAGCTTGGCGCCCGATGCTCCGCTACGCCGTCGGTCTTCACGTGCGCAGCACGCATCCTGCGGCCGGACCGTTTGAGTTCCCCTGGCAAGACACTGGCCCCGGTTATGGTTACGGCCCTGGGTTCGGCAACTGGGACATCGTTCACGAAATCCTCGATACCATCCCGACCGCCACCCAACACGCCCGGGAACAGTTGCTCAACGATGTCCGGCTGCAACAGCCGAGCGGCTACCTGCCCGGCCTCGTCCTGATGACAGGTTCACCCGGTTTCGCTGATCGCCCGTACGACATGAAGGACGAGACCGAAGGACACCCGCCGGTGTGGATCTATGCTGCCGCTGAATACATGGCCGTGACCGGCGACAGGGCTTTGCTGCGCGAGTTCTTTAATTGCGCGACGCGTCAGATTGGCTGGTTCGAGAACAAACGTCGCGCGGAGCCCGACGGATTTTTCTACAACGACATCCTCAAGCACCGCTGGGAAAGCGGCGTCGATGAGGGCGTGCGTTTCGACCAGACCGACCTCGGACCGAAAGCCTGCGTGGACGCCACCGCGCACGTGTACCAGCTTTGTCACTACGCCGTGCTTTGGGCCAAGGAGCTGGGTGAGGATGCGGCGCCGTGGGAAACGCGCGCTCAGCACCTGCAGAACTTTATTCAGAAGAAATTGTGGGACGAAAAAACAGGATTTTTCTACGACCACTGGGCCGTCGAAAACCCCACGATGCAGCGGCAGGCCTTTGACGGCATTTGGCCGCTCGTCGTCGGCGCCGCCACTCCCGAACAAGCCCAGCGCGTCATCGACGAATGGCTGCTCAATCCAAAACACTTTTTCACCCAGCACCCGATTTCGACCGTGGGTGCGTCAGACGCGAAGTTTGAACTCCGCATGTGGCGCGGCCCGACGTGGAACAGCATGACTTATTGGGCTGCCCTCGCCTGCGTGCGGTATCATCGCCCCGATGCCGCGATCAAACTGCTCGAGGCCGCCCTCGACGATACGGCCCTGCAATATGACCGCACTGGAACGATCTGGGAATACTACCACCCCCAGGGCGGCAAACCTGAGGAACTCAAGCGCAAGCCCCAAACCAAGCGCAACCTACCCTGGCCCGACTATCTCGGACACAACCCCGTGCTCGCCATGTCCCGCCTGTGGCAAAAACTGAAGGCCGAACAAAACGAAGGACATTGAGCCATGGAACCGCGCATCACCGTTGTCACGTTCGAGTTAAAGAATTTTGTTCCATCGAGGCTCTAACCATGCTCCTCATTGGATGGACCACCGTTGGAAATCGCGACGACGCCACGCGTCTCGCCCGCGAACTCGTTGAAGCCAAACTCGCGGCCTGCGTTCAAATCGAAGGTCCTGTCACATCGTACTATATTTGGGAAAACCGCACGGAAGCCGCCGAAGAGTACCGGTTGACCATCAAGTTCCTACCGTCCCGCACTGCGGCCCTCGAAACCTGGCTGTTGACGCACCATCCGTATGAGACGCCCGAGTGGATTGTGGTGCGGGCTGAACAAGTTGCAGAAAAATACTTGTCATGGGCCCGGGCGAACTGTAGCGATGCACCCTTAAACAGCTCAAAACCACTTTTCTAAAACGTCATGTCACAGCACAAAAGTCTCCAAGGTGTCAGCGGTCTCGTCATTAAGCGCAATGTTCTGAAGCGTTTCGAACGCGTCGATCTGCTCAAAAAACGTGGTCAGTGGAAGGCCGGCGATCGCGTCCAAGGCCTCCGCAAGACCAAGCCCGACGTCTAATACGTTTCTGCTTTTCAACTTAAGGCAGGCAGTTTCCACTGCCTGCCTTTTTTAGTGTCCATCCCCTGCCCTTCACATGAAAGCCTATCTCGCCCAACTCCTCCAATGGTACACCGACAAGCTTGAGCAAGGCGGCATCTGGCTCGTCGGCCTCCTCATGGCTATGGAAAGCACGATCATCCCGATTCCGAGCGAGGTAATTATCCCTCCAGCGGCCCACCTCGCCTACACCAAAGGCACCATGTCGGTTTGGGGCGTGATCATCGCCGGAACCATCGGCTCCTGGATTGGCGCGACGATTATGTACTGGGCTTCGCGCCTCGGTGGACGTCCGCTCGC
>JAYTWC010000533.1:0-5952 GCA_043743635.1 Verrucomicrobiota bacterium
GACACAACTCGCGCCAACGTGGGTAAACGTAAACTACCCAGAACCGACCCACTCTCTATGCGTAAAAACTCGCCCGTCGCCACGTCTAACGGCACCAGCCACGACGGTGGCGGCCGAAACTAGGCACCCTGGCGGTTTTTATCCATCCTGAAGCGGCGCAGTCGTTTTCCCGATTTTTCAGCACAGCCCGGCGCGACGATACCGGGTGGTTCCGAGAGACAGTTATCCGGAAAGGCTGGCTGCCGTCGCAGCCAAACCACGAGACAGAGGCTGTTCGTGAGAGCTTCGTGCAATGCCGATCCAAAGTCGTAGGACCGATCATCATAATCGGCTGCCTCGATCGCTTCGTCCAGGCCCATGCGCACCGCGAAGAGCCGGGCCCGCAGCGCTGGGATGTAAGCCTTCGTGATATTGACCGCAGGATCCGACTGATTCGCCGCACACACGGCGGCATTGCTGCTGTGGTGGCAGCGACAGGCTTCAGGCCGCCCAGCGTAGATCGAACAAGAACCGCTCTTATCTAGCAACGCACACGGTTGCCGGCTGGTATTGCGTTCACCGGCCGCAAAACGAGAAACGCGAAGGCGATGGCCTGCGAGACGGTTGAGCACGTGCTCAAGTGCAGCCGGAGAAAAATGCCGCTGAATAAAATCCGCCGCAAAGAAGACCTCATGCGCCTGCACATCCACCGGCACGCTGCAGCAAGCGTCGCACCCGGCATGGCAGGCCACGAGGGACTTCACGCCTGCGGGAGAATCCGCGTAAGTTTTTTCCAACTCCGCCATGGCCCAATCGAGAGCGGCTATCATCGTGGCGGGCGCGCGTACCTTAAGCAAACGCTCGCCCATTTCCTGTACAGTTCGGTCGAACATTTGGAAACGCCGGGCGGTGGAGAGAGGAGCAGGCACGGATCGAGCAATCAACGGATCGAACGGAAACCGCGAGAACAATGGCGGCGAATTGTTTTTCGGAATACAACGAGTTGCCTTAACCGGTTCATTGCCCTTCGTTAAATTCAACTCACCACAACCATGACACTTTGGGGATTAGACTTAGGTGGCACAAAAATCGAAGGCGCGATCATTGATCCCGCCCAACCCAAAGTCGCACTCCACCGCCTGCGCCTCCCAACGGAAGCCGCTCACGGTTACGATCATATCGTCGCGCAAATCGAGCGGGTCGTGGCCCAACTCGAAAAAACCTCCGGCCTGCCACGACCAAAAACCATCGGCATCGGCACACCCGGCACCACCGAACCAGCCACTGGCCTAATCAAGAACGCCAACACGATCTGCCTCAATGGACGCCCGCTCCGCACCGATCTGATCGCGCGATTGAAGACCAACGTCCGTCTCGCCAACGACGCCAATTGCTGCGCCCTCGCCGAGGCAACGCTCGGCAGCGCGCGTGGACGCTCCGTGGTGGTTGGGTTAATTCTAGGTACCGGCGTTGGCGGTGGCATCGTCGTCAACGGCCACCTCGTCGAAGGCTGTCACGGCATCGCCGGCGAATGGGGCCACAATCCGATGCGCGGCGAAACCACGCCTTGTTATTGCGGTCATATTGGTTGTGTTGAAACAGTCATCTCCGGCCCCGGCCTCGAACGCTACTATAAGGAGACTGGCGGCGACGCGATCCGCCTGCCCGAGATCGCCGCACGGGCGCAAACCAACGAACCTCTTGCAACCGCTACACTCGCGCGACTGCGAGATAAATTCGGTGAAGCCATCGCTGCGGTGATCAATATTCTCGATCCTGATGCGATCGTGATTGGCGGCGGCGTCGGCAATATGGATTTGCTTTACGAAAAGGAAACCCGCGCCGCGATTCTTCGCCATCTTTTCAACCCCGAACTCCGCACCGAGCTGCTGCGTCCGGCCCTCGGTGACAGCGCCGGCGTTTTTGGCGCGGCCATGTTGGGCGCATAAAACGGGAAACTTGTTTTGCGGCTGCGAAGCCGTAACGTCACAAACCCGCTTGCACCATGCCTCGTTCGCTCAAAGACCAAAAGACTGCCGCCAACCGCTGGATCGAAACCCGCCAATCGGCCATTCACGGACGCGGCGTTTATGCGCGTGGTATCATACCCTCGGATACACGCGTGATCGAATACACCGGCGAACGCATTACCAAGACCGAGGCCAAGCGACGCGAGGAACAACGTCTGACGCGCCAAAAACACGGCGGCGACGACTGCGTCTACATTTTTGATCTCAATAAGAAATGGGACCTCGATGGCCGGTCGACCCGCAATCTCGCCCGCCTCATTAACCATTCGTGTTCGCCCAACTGCCGGGCCGAAACCATTCGCGGGCGCGTCTGGATTATCGCGCGGCGCGAAATCGCCGTCGGCGAAGAAATCACCTTCGACTATGGTTTCCCTTACGCGGAATGGCGGCTGCATCCGTGCCGTTGTGGTTCGCCGCGCTGCGTCGGCTTCATCGTAAACAAACCCCAACGCTGGCGCGTGCGCCGCCTGCTGCGCGGCCAGCGCAAGACACCAACCGCACCCAAAACAAACAGCTGACGTTTGCCCAACGCTCGTTCTTTATCACTCCTCCCCCTTTCATTTCCCCATGTTTTTTGCCGAACTACCACCGCCACCACCACCGGCCATCATCGCCCCTGCGGTGATCGACACCCGCATTCGTCTAAACACAATCGGCTTTTCTCCCGAAGCCCAAAAACAGGCGACTATCGGTGCACCCTGCGAGAAATTCAGAATCGTCCGCGTGAGCGACCAAGGCGTGGTCTTCGATGGTCAAGCCGGCAGGCCGCTCGCGACAGCGGTCGCGGACACGAATGAAACCGTGCAGATCATCGACTTCTCCGCCGTAACCACGCCGGGCCAATACCGCGTAGAGATATCCGGCGTCGGCGTCTCTGCTACGTTCACCATCGGTCGCGAAATTTGGAACCAACCGTTTGAGGTCGTCACGCGCGCTATGTACCTCTGGCGTTGCGGCACAGCGGTTGAGACAACCTTTAACGGCGTCACCTTCCGCCACGGCACCTGTCACACGGAGGACGGATGGCTCGACTACGTCGGCGGCGAGCATACCCAACGCAAATCGCCAGGCGGCTGGCACGATGCCGGCGATTACAACAAATATGTCGTCAACGCCGGCATCACCGTGGGCATGATGTTGAAGGCATGGGAACAGTTTCCCGAACAAGTCGCCACCGACTCGCTCGGCATTCCCGAAAGCGGCAACAAAGTGCCCGACCTGCTCGACGAAGTGCGTTTTGAGGCCGAATGGCTCTTCACCATGCAGGCTGACGACGGGCGTGTTTACCACAAGGTCAGCGCGCTCAATTTCCGTTTTTGGGGTTCGCCCGACAAAGACGATTCGCCACGCTACTTCGCGTCGTGGAGCACCGTCGCGACCGCCGATTTCACTGCGATGATGGCGGAAATCGCGCGCGCCTGGCGGCCTTTTGATGAAAAATTTTCGGCCCGCTGCCTTGAAGCGGCGAAGAAAAGCTGGGCCGTCCTCCAGCAACATCCCGAACAAGTCGACGCCGACCAAAAAGCTTTCAAAACCGGCGCCTATGCGGCGAAGGATACCAGCCACCGCCTCTGGGCTGCTGTGGAATTATGGGAAGCCACGGGCGAACCGAGCTACCTCAAAGAATTTGAAACGCGCGCCAAGGAATTTTCCTACGAGCTCAGTCGTTTCGGCCCCAACTGGGGCGATGTGCAAGATCTGGCCTACGCAACCTACCTCATGTCTAGTCACGCCACGGAGCGCGACATCAACAGCGTTTCAATCCTGACCAAGAACTTTATTTCCCGAGCAAACGAGATCGTCGCAACGTCGCAGAGCCATGCGTACCGACGGCCAATGGGCGGCGAAAGTCCTACGTGGTGGTGGGGGTGCAACGGCAACGCTGCCAGCCAGACACTCATCCTCCACCTCGCCGATCGCCTCAAACCGAACCCAGCCTACCGCGCTACGGCCCTATGTGCGCTCGACCACCTTTTCGGTCGCAACTTTGACGGCCGATCCTACGTGACCGGACTCGGCGCGCTCCCACCGATTCATCCGCATGATCGCCGCGGCGAACCAGCCTGGCCCGGGTACCTGGTCGGCGGAAGCAATCCCGACGGACGCAGTTGGAAAGACGAACTCGCGAGTTATCGGACCAACGAAATTGCCATCAATTGGAACGGCTCGCTCATCTACGCAATTGCCGCGTTTGCCGAACCAAAATCCGCGAAGTAACCCGACGCTTCACTCGTCGGCACAATTGCCACCCGGCGTAACCTGAAATGCCGGTTTGCGTCAGAGTGAGCAGCCGTTATCACTGGCTCACTCTTTCGATGAAAAAATTATTCGGGCTACTCGGTACGTTCCATGCCTTTCCATTTTTTGCATTGCTGGCGACTATGCTCACAAGCGGTTGTGGTCGCGACAACGCCACCACCACGCGCAGCTCCCCACCCGTGCCGGTCCAAGTCGCTACCGCAACGAAACAGTCGCTACCGGTTACACAAAAAGCCATCGGCTCAGTCCAAGTGATTCGCAGCGTCGCCTTGAAAAGCCAGGTCGACGGCATCATTCAAAGCATCAACTTCAAAGAGGGCGACGAAGTAAAAGCCGGTGACCTGCTCTTCTCACTCGACCGGCGTCCCTTCGAAAACAGCCTGCAAATGGCCAAGGCCGACCTCGCCAACGCCCGCGCTCAAGCCGCCCGCGCCGCCGCCGATGCCGAACGCTACGAACGCCTCGATCAGGCCTCCGTTGTATCCAAAGAACAATACGCCCAGCTCATCATGCAGGCCCAGACCACCAAGGCCCAGGTCGACGCCAAAGAAGCCGCCGTATCCAACGCCGAACTACAACTCGGCTACACCGAAATGCGCGCACCGATCGACGGCCGTACCGGCCAGCGCAACCTCAACGAAGGCTCGCTGGTAAAAGCCAATGACGCCGCCTTCGCTCTCGTCAAAATTAACCAAATGGCACCCATCTCCGTCGCGTTTTCCGTACCCGAACGCACCCTCGACGCTGTGCGTGCCGCACTCGCCGCCGGCAGCATCGCCGCCCGTGTTTCCGGTCGCGACAACGCCTCCGTGCAAGCCGACGGCATTGTGGATTTCGTCGACAACACGGTCGATCCGACCACCGGCATGATCACGCTCAAGGCCCGTTTCGACAACGCCGACCACGCGCTCTGGCCGGGCCAATTCGTTAATGTCGAACTACGCCTTAGAACCGAAGCTGATCAAATCGTCGTCCCCACGCCTGCGGTTCAGACCGGTCAAAATGGCAAACAGATCTACGTCGTAAAAGGCGACAACACCGTAGAGCTGCGGCCCGTGACCGTTGGCCGCGTCGCCGGCGATTTCACCTCGATCGCCACGGGGATCGTCGCCGGAGAAACCGTTGTCACCGACGGTCAGTTACGCCTAGTGCCTGGTTCGCGCATCGAAGTCCGCACACTCGAAGAAGCCGCCAAGGCTCCTGCGACCAAGAAAAAATAACATCCGCCGGACCTCGCGATGAATCTCCCTTCCCTCTGCATCCGTCGGCCGGTGATGACCACGCTGCTCACCACAGCGCTGTGTGTCTTCGGCGTCATGGCCTTCCGGCTCCTGCCGGTCAACGATCTGCCCAACGTCGATTTTCCAACCATCCAAGTTGGCGCAGGCCTGCCTGGAGCCACGCCCGAAACGATGGCGTCGGCCGTTGCCACACCGCTCGAGCAACAATTTGCCACCATCGCCGGTATCGACTCGATGGTTTCAACCAGCGCGCTCGGCTCGACGCAAATCACACTCACTTTCACGCTGGAGCGAAACATCGACGCCGCTGCGCAAGACGTTCAGGCCGCCATCGCCGCCGTGCAACGCCGATTGCCCACCGATATGCCGGCCCCGCCTTCGCTGCAAAAGGCCAACCCGGCCGACTCGCCCATTTTATTCCTAGCATTTAGTTCGACAACGCT
>JAYTWC010000534.1:0-8055 GCA_043743635.1 Verrucomicrobiota bacterium
GTCAGTTGCGGCAACACCGGCACCCTCGTCGCCGCTGGCATCGTCAAACTGCGCACGCTCGAAGGCGTCGATCGCGCCGCTCTCGCCCCCGTCATTCCGCGCAAAAACGGCCATTTCATTCTGGTCGACGCCGGTGCCAATCCCGAGGCCACGGCCGAGCACCTCGTTCACAACGCCATTCTCGGCACACACTATTGCCGCATGGAACTGGGTGTTGAACGTCCGCGCGTCGGCCTGCTCACCATCGGCACCGAAGAAGGCAAGGGCAACGCCCTCATTGCCCAAACCCACGAGTCGCTCAAGAAACTCGACTCGTTGATCAACTACGTTGGCCCCGTTGAAGGCTTCCAAGTCTTCGCCGACGATGTCGACGTCCTGGTCTGCGACGGTTTTGTCGGTAACATCTGCCTAAAGAGCTGGGAGTCGCTCGTTAAATTTTTCGGCGCCGAACTAAAATCTTTTATCAAGAAAAGCCCTCTCCGCATCGCTGGTGCGGCTCTCGCCAAAGGTGCTTTTCGCGACCTCAAACACCGGGTCGAACCCGAACGTTTTGGCGGTGCGCCTTTGCTCGGTCTAAAGGGCAATTTGATCAAAGCACACGGCTCGGCCAATCGTCACGCGTTCAAGAATGCGATTCACGACGCCCACCAGATGATCAAAACAGATCTCAACCAACACATCGAAGCCGACATCGCCCGTGCCAACGAAGCGATCCGCCCCGTTGCCGCCTAAAACGGCTTCGCGCTTCCTTTACCCTATTTATATACCGCCGCCATGGCATCTCCAACCATCGCTATACTCGGCACCGGATCTTACGTTCCGGCGAGAGTTTTAACCAACGACGAACTTTCAAAACGCGTCGACACCTCCGACGAGTGGATTTTGACGCGCACCGGTATCAATCAACGCCGCATCGCCGGCGAAGGCGAATTCACCTCCGATCTCGCCACTCACGCCGCCCGTGCCGCCATCGCTGACGCAGGCCTCGCGCCCTCCGACATCGACCTGCTCATTCTCGCCACGATCACGCCCGACCTGCCGATGCCGGCCTCGGCCACCATCGTGCAACACAAACTCGGACTCGGCACCCACGCCGCGTGCTTCGACTTGAACGCCGCGTGTTCTGGCTTCGTCTACGGAGTCGACACCGCCAGCGCCATGCTCGCCTCCGGCCGTTATCACCACGCCCTCGTCATCGGCGCAGAGAAACTTTCCTCCGTCGTCGACTGGCAAGACCGAACCACCTGCGTTCTCTTCGGCGACGCCGCCGGTGCCGTTGTCCTCGGGCCTTCCCGCGGTGATGGTGCACGCATCATCGGCACCAAACTCTACAGCGAAGGCGGCATGGCCGACCTCCTCTGTATTCCCGGTGGCGGCAGCGCCCAACCTACCACCACCGCCACAATCACAGCCGGCCAGCACGTCATCAAAATGAAGGGCCGCGAAATCTTCAAAGTCGCCGTGCGCGAAATGGAAGATGCGGTGCAGGAAATTTTGGAACAACATGCCCTCAGTCCCGATCAGATTGCCTGCGTGATTCCACATCAGGCCAACCTCCGCATCATCGAGGCACTTTCCAAGAGCCTTAAAATTTCCCTCGATCGCTTTTACATTAACGTCGATCGTTATGGTAACACCTCGGGTGCGTCCATTCCACTCGCCCTCGACGAAGCACGCCGCTCAGGCCGCGTAAAACGTGGTGACACCACACTTCTTGTGGCGTTTGGTGCTGGCTTGACCTACGGAGCTGCTCTAGTTCGCTGGTAAACTTTCCTCATGCCCCTCCTTCCTGTGCAACGCCGGTTCATCTTCTCTTCATTAATCCTCGCCCTCAGCCTTATGGTGGCGGGCCGGGCGAGCGCGGAGCTTGTCTGGACACCTCAAACCGGTTGGCAAATCGAAGGCGGAGCCCTCGCCGGCGCCAGCAGCAGCGACGGCCAGAGCGCCCTCGAAAGGATGAACAAAGCCCGCGCCGCCGAAGAAAGAGGCAGCAAATTCTGGGCGATTCACCACTACAAAAAGGTTACTAAGAAGTATCCAAATTCCATCTACGCCGGCGAAGCCCAATACCGGCTCGGAAACATCCGTCTCGACAAAAAACAATACGGCAAGGCCTTTGAGTGCTTTCAAATCATCGCCACGCACTACCCTAACACCAACCGCTTCGACGAAATCATCGGCAAGCAATATCACATCGCCGCCACCTTGCTCAACGGCGGTCGCGGACGCATCCTCAGCATTTTCCCCGGTTTCACCAACCGCGAAAAAGCGCTCGAATACATGGAGATTATTATCTTCGAGGCTCCTTACTCCGATTACGCCCCCCTCGCGCTCATGAGCGTAGCCAACGGCCATCGCTATTTTGGCAATGAACAAGACGCGATCGATGCCCTCGATCGCATGATCAACACCTACCCCCAAAGCGTCCTGACACCTGAAGCCTACCTCAAGATCGGACAGGCTCACTCTGAACTCGTCGACGGCGCCTACTACGATCAAGGCTCCACCCGCGACGCCATCACCTACTTCGAAGATTTCATGATCCTTTTCCCTGGCGACAACAACGTCGTCCAGGCGGAAAAAGGTCTTACCGATATGAAATTGGTTCTGGCTGACAGCAAAATTAAAATCGCCGATTTCTATTTCTACGACCGCGCCAACTACAAAGCCGCCAAAGTTTTTTATAACGAAGCGATCACGATCTATCCAAGCTCCTCGGCGGCCACCCTCGCGCAACAACGCCTGACCGAGGTCGAAGCCGCCGTCGCCAAAAGCGCCGCCGCCCCAGCCAAGAAGAAACGTTTTTTCTTCTTTTAAACGGTTATGCGCATCCTTCTCCCAGTCGTGATGCGCTCGCTCTCTCTGCTCGCCGTTGTTTTCGGCCTTTGCGTCTCCGCTGGTTGCGCTCATTACCAGCTCGGAACCGAAGCGAAGGTTAGTTTTCACACGCTCTACCTCGCGCCGGTCGAAAACAAAGCCCGACTCCCACAGGCCGTTGCTATCGTCAGCACCCAAATCCGCGAAGCCTTCCTCCACGATGGACGCGTGACACTCGTCAATTCCCCGGAAGGCGCCGACGCCACGCTCACCGTTTCTCTTTCGCACTTTCAGCGTGACGTCACCACCTCGCGCCCCGACGACACCGGCCTCGCGCGTAAATTCAATCTCAACCTCACCGCGCTCTGTACCCTGCGTGACAACCGCACCGCAAAACTCCTCATCGACAAACGCGCCGTAAACGTCGAACAGCAAATCTTCGCCACTGCCACGCCGCAACAATCTGACAGCGACCAACTGCAAGCCGAGTACCAAGCTCTCCCGCAACTCGCCTCCTCGCTCGCCAACAAAGTCGCCCACACCGCTCTCGACGTTTGGTGACTTGATTCCGACAGGACGAGGAGGCGTGACGAAAACCGAGCACCGTAGAGTTCGCCAAGCACGCAGAAAATTGAAAAACTCCTGTGTTTCGTTCCAGCTTTCCTGAGTTCCAAATTAATCTGCTTCCGATCTCTCCCGCTTTCCCCCATGCACGCGCCGATCCTCACCCCGTCCATCCTCGCCGCCGATCACGCCAACCTCGCCGCAGGTGCAGCCATCGTCGAGCAGACCGGGCTCACCTGGATCCACCTCGACATCATGGACGGCCATTTCGTGCCGAACCTTTCCTTCGGTCCACAAACCGTCGCCGCGCTCCGCAAGAACTCGAAACTCTTCTTCGACACGCACCTCATGCTCGACGAACCGCACCGCTACATCGAAGCCTTTGCCAAAGCCGGCGCGAACCTGATCAGCATCCACATCGAACCCGCTTACGACCACGCCGCCGCGCTCGCACGCATCCGCTCGCTCGGCTGCCAGAACGGCATCGTCCTCAACCCCGGCACACCGGCCAGCGCAATCGAACCCTTCCTTGATCAAGTTGATCTCGTCCTCGTGATGACGGTACAGCCTGGTTTTGGTGGACAAAGTTTCCGCCGGGACATGCTGCCCAAGATCACCCAAATCGCCACCTGGCGCCGCGAACGCAATCTCGCCTTCCGCCTGGAAGTGGACGGCGGCATCGATCTCGCAACCGCCGCCGAATGCCGCAGTGTCGGCACGGATACCTTTGTCGCCGGCACGTCCTTCTTCTCCGCCAAAGACCGCCCCGCCTACGCCGCCACCCTGGCAAACATGTAATCGCGCGCCGCCTTTGTTCGCTCACGGATTGCGCTTCGGCCATTCCGTGTTTGCCTGATGTTTCCTCGTCCATGTCTGGATCGTTCACACCACTCGCGTCCGTGCGCCACAAACTCACCGGCGTCTGCCCGCCCGCCCGCGGCGTCATCATCGGTGAACTCGTGCGCAACCATCCCGCCCCGGTATGGTTGATCATCGCCGAGGAACTAAAAACCGCTGAGCAACTCGCCGAGGACATCGCGCTCTTCCACCCATCAAACGGCACTGGTCACCCGCTCGAAGCGCTCGTCATGCCAGAATCGATGCCCGACAGCCGCGACATGCGTGAGGCTTTCGCCGCCTCCGCCGACCGGTTGACCGTGCTCTCCCGCCTGCGCGCCACCCGGGGCCAAAGTAACCTGTTGGGTTCCTCTCCCACCCTCGTCGTCACCACGACACCCGCTGCGCTCCTGCAAGCCGTGCCCGCGCTCGAAGCCTTCGCCACGCGCGAACTGGAACTCAAACCCGGCCAACACCAACCATTCCAGGCGCTCCTCGAAAAATTACGCGAACTCGACTACGATTCCGAAGCCGTCTGCGAAGCACCGGGACATTACGCGATTCGCGGCGGCATCATCGACGTCTATCCGGTCACGGCTAACCAACCGTACCGCCTCGATTTCTTCGGCGACGACATTGAAGAGATCCGTGCCTTCGATCCCGTCACCCAACGTTCCGGCGAGAAGATCCCAGCCATAACCATCTCAGCCACACCGCGCCTCAAACTCGATCCATCGCGTACCGGCATCGCCGACTATCTGACGCCGCACACGCATCTCGTGTTTGTTGAACCCGCCTCGCTCGACGAAGAGTTTAGCAGCCTCGCCCGCGATGGTGAAGACGGGCTCTCGCCACTCCTCACCCAATGCGCAGCGGCCTTCGGCGTGAGCGACCTCGACGAAGCCTCCGTGCTTTTCGAAACGGTCGCCACCGACACAACCTGGGACACCGAGAGCATGGTTCACCACCGCAACTATCCCGAGGATTCGCTCGTGGCGCAGGAACGGTTGCAAGTCGAGGAAGACGCGCGCCAACGTTTCCTGCACCAAGTCGCCAGATGGAAAAAGGACGGCTACGAAATCACCTTCGTCGTTTCCAAGGAAGGCGAAGAACAACGCGCCAACGAAATCCTCAATGCCGATACGAAGCTGAAAACGCTCAAGCCGCGTTTCCTGCGTGGAACATTAAACGAAGGCTTCAAGATCACCCGCCGAGGAGATCATTCAAACGGTTCGGTGGAGGGCGGGTGCCCCCACCCGCCACAACGCCAAAAGCGCGGTGAGGGCACCGCGCCTCCATCGGAGCTGAACGCCGGTTTGGTCGTCGTCACCGAAACCGAACTCTTCGGTCGCCAACGCCAACGACGCCCCATCGGCAACCGCCGCGCCCTCGCCCAACGTGCGCAAATCGACCAATTGCTCGACTTCTCCGAATTGGTTGAAGGCGATTTTGTCGTCCATCTCCAACACGGCATCGCGCTCTACCGCGGCCTGACCAAGGTCGAGTATGCCGGCGGCGGGCGCGAAGTCATCTCGCTCGAGTTCGACGACAAAGTGACGCTGCACGTGCCGTTGCAAGAATCGCATCTCATTTCGCGTTACGTTGGCCTGAGCAAAACACGCCCTCAACTAGGACGGATTGGTTCGGGTCGTTGGGAAAAATCTCGCCAAGCCGCCGAACGAGCCACCATCGACCTCGCCGCCGAGTTATTGCGTATTCACGCCATGCGCGAAGCCCAGCCCGGCCACGCTTATCCGCCCGACACCACCTGGCAGAAGGAATTTGAGGCGTCTTTCCCTTACACCGAAACGCGCGACCAGCTTCGCGCAATCGAGGAGGCCAAGGCCGATCTCGAAAAGCCGCGCCCGATGGACCGGCTCATTTGCGGCGATGTCGGCTTCGGCAAAACCGAGGTCGCCATCCGCGCCGCGTTCAAAGCCGTGCAAGGTGGACGCCAAGTTGCGATCCTAGTGCCGACGACCGTGCTCGCACAGCAGCATCTCAATACCTTTCGCGAACGCATGGCCGGCTACCCGATCGCGGTCGAAATGGTCAGCCGCTTCCGCACGAAGGCCGAACAAAAAGTCATTCTCGCCGCGACGGCCGCCGGACAGGTCGATATTCTTGTCGGCACGCATCGGTTGCTGCAGGCCGACGTTAAATTCAAGGAACTCGGCCTGGTCGTGATCGACGAAGAGCAACGCTTCGGCGTGAAGCACAAAGAGATTTTCAAAGCCATGCGCGCCACCGTCGACGTGCTCTCGATGAGCGCCACGCCGATCCCGCGCACGCTCTACATGGCGCTCACCGGTGCGCGCGACATGAGCGTGATCGAAACCGCGCCAACCAACCGCCATCCCATCCAAACCATCGTCAAGACCTACGACGAAAAAATCGTTGTCGACGCCGTGCGCCACGAGATCCGTCGCGGTGGCCAGGTGTTTTACCTCCACAACCGCGTGCAAACGATCGACCTTGTCGCGGCACGGCTGCGCGAGTTGCTTCCAGATTTGTCGATAGGCGTTGGTCACGGCAAAATGGAAGACCGCGAACTCGAGCACATGATGACCGATTTCGTCGCGGGCAAGTTTCATCTGCTCGTCTGCACGACGATCATCGAAAGCGGTCTCGATATCCCGAATTGCAACACGATCATCATTGAAGGTGCCGATCGGTTCGGGTTGTCGCAGCTATACCAGCTGCGCGGACGCGTTGGACGTTTCAAGCATCAGGCTTACGCGTATCTGTTATTGCACCGCCACACGCGGCTCATGGAAATCGCCCGCCAACGCCTCAACGCTCTGCGCACGCACAACCAACTCGGCGCGGGTTTCCGCATCGCGATGCGCGACCTAGAACTGCGCGGCGCGGGCAACCTCCTTGGCGCCGAACAAAGCGGGCACATCGTCGGCGTGGGCTTCGAACTTTATTGCCAGCTCCTGCGCCAGTCCGTCGCGCGCTTGAAGGGCGACAAAACCGCCGCAGCGATCCGAGCCAGCGTGAAGTTAGACTTTGTTTATGTCGGTGAAGGTGCGCCCGACGACGGGGCCCGACGACGCTACGCCGACGGCTACACGGCACTCAAAGACGCCGAACACGAAGCCAGCGGAGCCGTTGAGGTGGCAAAAATCCAAGCCCGCATCCCGTCCACTTACCTCGGCGAAACGCGCTTGCGCATCGATTTTTACCGAAAACTCGCCCTCGCCGACTCGCCAGCCGCGTTGAAAGAAATCGAAGCCGACCTTCGCGACCGCTTCGGCAAGTACGGCGACGAAGTGCGCGCTTTGCTGCTTGTGACAGAGATACGCATTAAGGCGGAACAAAAGAACGTGCTATCCGTCGAAACAGAGTCGTCGCGTCTCAAGTGCCTCCGAAACACCAACCGCCGCGATGACTTTGTAATGGTCGGCAATCGGTTTCCAAGATTGACCGCCCCGAAGCCCCTTCTACGTTTGCGTGAAATTATCTCATTTCTGATCAATCTGCCCAATCCATGACGTCTGGCTCCAGCCTGTTCTCCCGCACCTTTCTCACCCTGACGCTCGCCGGCGTCACCTGTGCCCTCGCACTGTCCGCCCGCGCGCAAACGCCGGCGCCTGCGCCCGACAAGCTGGACTTGCGTTTCGCCAACGGCATAGCGGCCGTCGCTGAAACCAAGATCATCACCGTCGATGACATCCGCCGCGAGGTTTCGCCGCTCGTTGCGCAGATCCAACGAGACTCCAAGAACGAAAAGGAATTTAACGAACGCCTCGAAGCACTCCAAGACGATGTCGTCCAAAACCTCATCGACCGCGTGCTGATCGTGAAGGAGTTCTACAAAGAAAAAGATGGCGA
>JAYTWC010000535.1:0-6172 GCA_043743635.1 Verrucomicrobiota bacterium
ATCGCCGAAAAACTCGGCCTCAGCATCAAGTCCGTAGAGGCAAACCGCTCACGCCTCATGTCAAAACTTGGTTGCGGTAGCGCAGCCGAACTCGTGCGATTTGCGGTCCGTGAAGGTATTGCAAAGGCGTAAACGCAAACGGCTTACCGTTGCCGGCGTCCTTAGGGTTAACCCTATATAGCGCGCAAGGGTTTGCCCTTCATAAAAAAGGGTTTGTCCAAATACTTAGAGTTACAGAGCTGGTTCGCCGGGGCCGATAGTGTTGATTGTGAAACCACTGCTTGTTTTCGCCACCAGGAGTCTGTGTCTCTGGAACAGAACACCGTTGAGCCAGAAGCTCCGGGGAATCCCACGCGTGGCCATTTTGTTTTCTGGCGTTTGCAACTTCGCATTGGCTGCCCAGCCAGCCACGTCCAGGCCAATCATCACCGAATTAATTTAAATCGCTAAAAAAACCGGCGGCATTGGCACGATGATATTTCCACCGACCACGCTGAACCCCCTCAGTAACCTTCTCAAAAACCAGCAACGCAAAAGAAACTGCTATGTTTAATAACCTAAAGCTCGCCGCCAAACTCAATGGCTCGTTCATCGCCGTCGCAGGGCTCACCCTAATTCTCGGAGCCCTAGCGATTTTCAGTATGTGGAAGGTCAAGCACGTGGCAGAAAACTTGAATGAAATAAAAATTCCAGAGGTCGCCGCCGCCAATGAAGTCGAGCGCAGCGTATTAAAAACCATGCTCGAAACCCGCAGTTTTGGGCTTACTGGCGATTCGCTCTATTTGGATCGCTCCCGCGTCAATTTCGTCAATGTAAAACAATTCCTCGCCGAGGCCGCTCAGCACGCGAAAAAATTCGGTCTCGACTCGTTGCAGGAAAAAGTCCGCCTGGCCACCGACCGAACTATTTCCTATGAGCAACTGTTTAACGATACCGTTAAGCTAACGGAGACAATCGAACAGGATAAAACCGACCTGAGTACAGCGGCTACCGCCTATACAAAAGCGAGCAACGCATTCATGGATGCTCAAAACAAAATGCTGGAGGAAGACGCCGACGCATTGGCTGCGGGGAAAATCTCCGGTGATAAATTTAAAGAGCGCCTCAAAAAATCCGCGCTTTGCAGCGACATAGTGGAATTTGGAAACACGATCCGCACCGAAACATGGAAGGCGATCGCCAGTCGCAATCCAGAAGGAATCAAAGATGCGTTGAAAAAGTTTCCCGAGAACAATGCAAAAATTGACGAACTTAAAGCTATCACCAGGCAGGAGGTTAATCTCAAACACATCACCGAATGCCGGACCGCAGGCGACTCGTATCAGACCAGCTTGCAAAGCCTGCTAAACCATTGGCTATCCTCCGCCGAACTAACAAAAAAACGCACCCTCGCCGCCAACGAAATACTTACCGTAGTCGAAGAAACCGCAAAAACCGGCATGAAAGAAGCCGCCGACTCCGCCAATAACGCCGCGGCCGCCCTCGCCTCTTCTTCCATCGTGCTGATAATTGGCTGCATCGTTTGTTTCGGCCTAGCATTATCGCTCGGCATTATCATCACCCGCATGATAACCAAACCCGTTCACAACCTGATGAATGGCCTAGGCCAGATCGCCATCGGCGATCTCACCGCACGCGTCGAAGTTACCTCTGGTGATGAGATCGGCAATCTCTCCGCCGCTGCCAACAAGATGGCCGAAGCCCTCGACGCCAAAGCCAAGCTCGCCGTCCAGATTGGCGATGGCGACCTCCGCCACGACGTGACACTCTCTTCCGATAAGGATACGCTCGGCCTCGCCCTAAGAAACATGGTGTCCAATCTGCGCGACGTCGTCGCCAACGTCCGCGCCGCCGCCGAAAACGTAGCGTCTGGCTCTGAAGAAATCACCGGCACTGCCCAGACCCTTTCCTCCGGCGCTTCCGAACAAGCCGCCAGCGTCGAAGAAGTTTCCGCCTCGATGGAACAATCGACCGCCTCCATCCAGCAGAACACCGAAAACGCCCGCCAAACCGACAAGATTTCCACCAAGAACGCTCAGGACGCCCAGGGCGCCGGCCAGTCCGTTGCCCAGACCGTGCAGGCCATGAAAGACATCGCGCAAAAGATTTCCATCATCGAAGAAATCGCCCGCCAGACCGACCTGCTTGCGCTCAATGCCGCCATCGAAGCCGCCCGCGCCGGTGAACACGGCAAAGGGTTCGCCGTCGTCGCCTCCGAAGTTCGCAAACTCGCTGAGCGCTCCCAAAAGGCCGCAGGCGAAATTTCAAAACTCTCCAGCTCCTCCGTCGAGATCGCCGAGTCCGCCGGCCAGATGCTCGACAAACTCGTGCCCGACATCCGCAAGACCGCCGACCTCGTCAAAGAGATCGCCTCCGGTAGTGAAGAACAGAATACAGGCGCCGCCCAGATCAACAAGGCCATGCAGGAACTCGACAAAGTCATCCAACAAAACGCCTCCGCCTCCGAGGAAATGGCCGCCTCCTCCGAGGAGCTCGCCTCCCAAGCCGAACAGCTCCAGTCCGCCATCGAGTTCTTCAAGGTCTCAGACGAACCTATTAGAACCGCTAAAAAGAAAGTCAAAGCCGTGTCTGTCTCAGCGAGCCGCACGACTGCATCTAAAAACAGAATTCCAGGCGCCAAATCGTCCGGCGTCATGATCGAACTTGACCACCCGGATGTCCCAGCCGTCAGCGACGACGAATTCGAGCGCCATTAATCTCAACGAAGCCAAACCATGAGTACCGCCAAAATTACCGAAACCGCGCGCTACCTGACGTTCCTCCTCGGCGACGAAGTCTTTGCCATCAACGTCTTCAAAGCCCGCGAAGTGCTCGACCTCTCTCACATCACCCGCGTGCCCACTGCACCGGGCTATCTGCGCGGCGTTGTCAACGTGCGCGGCAACGCCATTCCCGTCGTCGACCTGCGCAACAAATTCGGTCTCCCGCAGACCGAGGATACGCTCCACACCCGGATCATCGTCATGGACCTCCAGATCGACGGCCAAACCGTCATCGTCGGCGGCCTCGCCGACGCCGTCCACGAGGTGCTCGAACTCGAACCCCAGGAAATCAACGACCCGCCTTCGCTCGGCATGCGCTGGCGCACCGAGCTCATCATCGGGCTCGGCCGACGTGACGACAGTTTCATCATCATCCTTGATATCGAACGCGTCTTCTCAACCGAAGATCTACATAACCTTATACCAGAAGCAACCGCTGCCACCGCCTGAGCGGTGCAGCCTTGGGGAGGCTGCGCCATGCAACAAGCAGAACTAACCAGCAAACAGTTCGAAGACTTCAGCACACTCATCGCTGAACGTCTCGGGATCAAAATGCCCGAGACAAAACGAACCATGCTGCAAAGCAGGCTGCTGCGACGCTCACGCGAACTCGGGCTTGAAGACGTACATGCCTACCATTCGCATTTCTTTTCAGATCCCGAGGTGCAGCAGGAAGAGCTCGAGCATCTGCTGAACCTCGCGACAACCAACAAGACCGACTTTTTCCGCGAACCCGATCACTTCAATTTTCTCGCGCAGCAGGCGCTCCCAGCCTGGCGGGCCCGCTCCCCCAGCGATCCTTTCAGAGTCTGGTGCGCCGGCTGTTCAACAGGAGAAGAGGCCTACACACTCTCGATGGTGCTCATGGAAGCGCAAGCGCGTGGCTCCTTCGATTTCTCGATTCTCGCAACTGACGTTTCCACGCGTGTGCTCGAAAAAGCGATGGCGGCCACCTACGACGAAGAACACACCTCACCCGTCCCACCCGCTATGCGCAAAAAATATCTGCTGCGCAGCCGCGATTCTTCCGCCGGCCTCATCCGGATCGCACCCGAAGTGCGAAGCCATGTGCGCTTCGGTCATCTCAACTTTCTCTCCGAAGACTACGGCCTGCGCACCAAGTTCGACGCCATATATTTCCGTAACGTAATGATCTACTTCGACCGCGACACCCAGCGTAAGATCGTAAGCCGCATGTGCCGCCTTCTTCCCGTTGGCAACTGGTTATTTACCGCTCATGCGGAAACGTTACAGGGACTCGGTCTGCCCTTGGAAACCATTCAGGCCGCCGTCTACGTCCGCACCAAAGGGGAACCGCCGCTATGAGCAACGCCGTTCCAACCCGCTCCCAACACACTCCGCGACTCGCCCCGCCGCCCGTTGCGGCCACGATCGGCGAAGAAACAATCTGGGCGGGCGATATCTTTGTATCCGAGAAACAAGTACGCATTACCACCGTCCTGGGTTCCTGTGTTGCGGTTTGCTTTTTCGACAGCCTCCGCTGCTTCGGCGGCATGAATCATTACCTCCTGCCCTCCCCCGGCACCAATGGCCGCCATGGCGAGTGGTCCATCCGCGAACTCTACCAGCGCATGATCGCCCTCGGCAGCCGCCCACGAAATCTTCAGGCCAAGGTCTTTGGCGGTGGCAGCCCGCTCGCCCTCGCCAACGACATCGCCGCCGTCGGCGCAGCAAATGCGCGGGTCGCCTTCGACACTCTGAACAGTCTCCGCGTCGGCATCACCGGCGAAAGTGTCGGCGGTAACGCCGGCATGCGTCTCTATTTTGAAAATTGGAGCGGCCTCGCGCTCGTCCGCCAACACCAGGGAAGAACCGAACCATGAGCAACCCTATCCAGGTTCTTATCGTCGATGACTCCGCCGTCGTACGGCAGACACTCAATGATATTCTCGCGTCTGACCCCGCGATCAAAGTGATCGGCACCGCCGGCGATCCCTATGAAGCCGTCGAATTCATGCGCAACCAGAAGCCAGATGTCATGATCCTCGACATCGAGATGCCGCGCATGGACGGGCTCACCTTTCTGCAAAAAATCATGGAGCAACATCCGCTCCCCGTGATCATCTGTTCCAGCTTAGCCACTGCTGGCGCCACCACCACACTCAAAGCCCTCGAACTTGGCGCGGTCGATGTGATCGCCAAACCCAAGCTTGGCACCCAGGAGTTTCTTCTCGAATCGAGCATCACCCTTTGCGACGCCGTAAAGGCCGCCGCCCGCATTCACCCGCACCGCCTCATTCCCAAGCCGGCGCAAAAACTTTCCGCCGACGCCGTGCTGGCCAAAGCCGCCTCGCGGCCGTCCTTCGAAACCACCCAGAAAATCGTGGTCGTGGGCGCCTCAACCGGCGGGGTCGAAGCCCTCTGCGAATTTCTCACCCACATGCCGATGAACGCCCCGGGCATCGTCGTTGTGCAGCACATGCCAGAAAATTTCACCCGGTCATTTGCCGAACGTCTCGACTCCCTCTGCCGCATCAGCGTCAAGGAAGCCGAACCAAATGACGTCGTTTCACCCGGCTGTGCGCTCATCGCTCCCGGAGGTAAACACACCTTGGTGAAACGCACCGGCGCACGCTACTACGTGGAGATCCGCGACGGCCCGCTTGTAAGCCGACACCGCCCTTCGGCCGACGTCCTCTTCCGTTCTGCCGCACGCTACGTCGGCCACAATGCCATCGGAGTCATCATGACAGGCATGGGCGACGACGGCGCTCAAGGCATGAAAGAACTCCACGAGACGGGTGCCCACACCGTCGCGCAAGACGAAGCCAGTTGCGTGGTCTTCGGCATGCCAAAGGAGGCGATTGCCCTCGGCGGCATCGACGAAATCTTGCCCCTCAATCAACTCGCCCACGCCGTGATGAAACAAACGCACTAACCTTTTTCTATTATGCAAACAACCACTCAAAACCAGGCAACCCCCACCGCCGCGAAGGCAGTCCTCGTCGTGGACGATTTCGCGAGCGTGCGTTTCTATCATGCCAATCTGCTCCGCCAGGCCGGTTATCGCAGCATCGATGCACGGGATGGCTTTGAGGCCTTCGAAAAACTCCGCCAACAGCAGATCGACCTCATTCTGCTCGACATGATCATGCCCAAAATGAGCGGCGAAGAGTTCATCCGCCGCATCCGCTCCACCCCCGAGTTGGCCAAGATTCCCCTGCTCGTGATCACCTCTGAAGCGGTCGAAGACAAGATCCGCGGGATCGCTGGCGCTGGGCCACTGGGCTTTGCCGTAAAACCTGTTACCCCCGGCGCTCTCCTAGAATCCGTGCGCAAGCTGATCGCCTGAATCCCTCCATGCTGGCCAAACCAAAATCCGTATCCAAGCCACCAGGCTTGAACGCTCAAGCCCGCAAACTGGGGCG
>JAYTWC010000536.1:0-4399 GCA_043743635.1 Verrucomicrobiota bacterium
AGACGCTCGCCACGGCACGCGCCTCGCACAGCCTGATTGCTGGCTTGCCGGCGGGCCATTCGGAGCAAAATCCGTCCGACTGGACTGAGGCGCTTGAAAAGGTGCTCGACGGTCTGCTCGATCAAGTCGACCGCGCCAAAGTGTGCGCGATCGGCATCTCGGGTCAGCAACACGGTTTCGTGCCGCTCGACGCGAAGGGCGTCGTGATTCGTCCGGCGAAATTGTGGAACGACACGTCGACGGCGGAGGAATGTGCGATTCTCACCAAGAAACTTGGCGGTGAAAAAGCCGTATTACGAAAAACCGGCAATCGTTTTCTGCCCGGTTTTACCGCGCCGAAGATTCTCTGGCTGAAACGCCATGAGCCGAAGAATTTCAAGCGCCTCGCGCATGTGCTGCTGCCGCACGATTACCTGAATTTTTATCTGACGGGCAATTACACGATGGAGTACGGCGATGCGTCCGGCACGGCGTTGCTCGATGTGCGGAAGCGCATCTGGTGCAAGGAAGCGGTTCGGGCGATTGATGCTGGCCTGGAAAAGATGTTGCCCAAGCTGATCGAAGCGCACGAAGCGGCGGGGCGGATTCGTCCGGCGATCGCGGCGCGATTTGGTCTGAACGCTGATGTGCTCGTGAGCGCAGGCGGTGGCGATAATATGATGGGCGCGATCGGCACGGGCAACGTTGAGCCTGGCATCGTGAGCGCGAGTTTTGGCACGAGCGGTACGATTTATGCGTGCAGCAATAAACCGGTGACTGATCCCGATGGCGAGATTGCGGCATTCTGCGATTCGACCGGCAATTGGCTACCGCTGCTCTGCACGATGAATGTCACCACCGCCACTGAGATGATGCGCGGCCTGCTCGGGCGCGATCTGCGGCAGTACGACGAAGACGTTCTTAAAACGCCGCCCGGCGCGGACGGCCTGGTGTTGCTGCCCTATTTTGAGGGTGAACGCACGCCGTCGGTTCCGAATGGCACTGGCAACTTGTTCGGCTTGAATCGCACTACGTTTACGCCGGGGCATTTCTTGCGCGCGGCGATGGAAGGGGCGACGCTCGGCATGAACTACGGCCTGCAACGCCTGCGCGCACTTGGCATTAAGCCGAAGGAAATTCGCGTGACCGGCGGCGGCATGAAGACGGCAGTTTGGCGTCAGATCGCGGCGGATGTTTTTGGTGTTTCGGTCGTCGCGATGAAGGAAGACGAAGGCGCGGCGCTTGGCGGTGCGCTTCAGGCTGCGTGGTGCGCGGATCGCGCCGCCGGAAAGAAGACGGCGCTGAAGGAGTTGACGCGGCGTTTTGTCGCGGTGGACGAAGCGACGCGTTGCAAACCGAACAAAACCGCCAATGCCACGTACAAAAAACTTCAAGCCGTGCAGAATGACTTGAGCGTGACGTTGCGGCCGGTTTTTGCGCGACGCTGAGGCGGCTCGGCAGGGACGCTTCGCCCTACCTTTTATGCCGAAAGTTTTCAAAGTCGCCCTGCTGATCGAGACCTCGAATCGGTACGGGCGCGACTTGCTTTACGGCGTGCGCGATTGGATTCAGGCGCGTGGCGAAAAATGGTCGGTGCGCTTCACCGAGCAGGCGCGTCGTGCGCCGTTGCCCGGTTGGCTGGCCGACTGGAAGGGCGATGGAATCATCGCGCGCGTGGACTCGGCGCAAACAGCAACCACGCTCAAGCGGTCAAAACTTCCGGTGATCGATGTCAGCGCGGATCGGCCGAAGTCGGAATTTCCCCGCGTGAGCATTGATAACAGCGCGGTGACGCGGCTCGCCGTTGCCCATCTGAAGGACAAAGGCCTGCGCAGCATCGCCTACATCGGCGATCCGCGGTTCACGTGGGCGCGGCAGCGTGAAGATGAGTTCAGGCAGCTCATGGCAAAAGTCGGCGAACCATGCCGCATCTATAAAGGCACGGCGGCAGGTGCGGCGGGCGCGGGCACCGGTTCTGATTCCGAGTTGCGCGGCATCGTTCGCTGGTTGGGAAAATTGCCACGGCCGGTTGGCATTTTCGCGTGCAACGACAACCGGGCGCTACAGGTTTTAGAGGCGTGCCAGCTGTGTAGTTTTTCCGTGCCCGATGATGTGGCGGTGATCGGCGTCGACGACGACGAAGTGCTTTGTCAGCTCTGTGATCCGCCGCTCACGAGTGTGTTGCCCAACGCGCGCCTAACCGGGCACGAGGCTGCCGCGATGCTTTCGCGGATGATGCACGGCGAAGCTCTCGCCACGCAGACGCGTTACGTGGAGCCGATCCGCGTTGTCGAACGCCAGTCGACGGACGCCGCTGCGGTAAATGATCCGAAGATTGCTGCCGCGCTCCGCTATATTAATGAACACGCATGCGAAGGCATCGATGTGAGCGACGTGTTACGCGCGGTGCCGGTGTCGCGTACGCTTTTCGATTCACGTTTCAAGGCGCTGCTTGGGCATTCGCCGCACCAACATATCGTCAACAAACGCATCGAGCGTGCGAAACAGTTGCTCTTCGACGGTGACCTCTCGATTACCGTGATCGCTGAACTGGCCGGCTTTCTCAGCGCGAGTTATTTGAGTTCGGTTTTCCGTCGTGAAACCAACCTGACTCCCTACGCCTATCGCGCAAAATTGCGCACAAACCGAGCTGCCAACCCGGTGTCGCGCTGAAAATCGCCCGGTTTTTCGGATCGGCAAAACCTTCATAACCGTCGCGCGCAGACTTGTTTCCCCGCTCTGGCGACGAGCGATTTTCACATTAGTGCCTTCGGCCTTGCCAACCGCGATTTCGAAGCGCACTTTTTAACCTTTTTCGCAGATTGAATGTCTTTTCCGCCATGAACCAGAACATCCGTAATATCGCAATTATTGCCCACGTTGACCACGGCAAAACCACGCTCGTCGACCAACTTCTCAAGGAGGGCGGCGTCTTCCGCGCCAACCAACAAGTCGCTGAACGCGCCATGGACTCCATGGATCTCGAAAAGGAGAAGGGCATCACGATCAAAGCCAAAAACACTTCCGTTCACTGGAAGGACAAGATCATCAACATCGTCGACACTCCCGGACATGCTGACTTCGGCGGTGAAGTTGAACGCGCTCTTCGTATGGTCGACGGCGTGCTTCTCGTGGTCGATGCCTATGACGGTCCCCAGGCCCAAACCCGTTTCGTACTTCGCAAAGCCCTCGCCCACGGCCTTAAGGTCGTGATCGTCATCAACAAGATCGATCGCGAAAACGCTGAGCCCGCTAAGATGTACGAGAAGGTTTTGGAACTCCTCATGGAGCTCAATGCCACGGAAGAACAGTTCGACGCGCCGGTGGTGTATGGCTCTGGCCGCGACGGCTACATGATGCGTAAACTCGGCCAGGAAAAAACGAACATGGCCCCGCTCTTCGAGGTGATTCTCGATCACATTCCGCCGCCATTTGCCCGCCCAAACCAGCCGTTCCACATGCTCGTTTCCAACATCGATTGGAGTGACTACGTCGGCCGTATCGCGATCGGCAAGGTCCTTGGCGGCAAAGCCAAGCTCGGCGACCCAGTTTTCGTTATCCGCCACTCTGACGGCAAACGTATCCGCGCAAAAATTACACAGGTTTTCGAATACTCCGGCCTCGGCACCATTCCCGCCGAATTCGCTGACGCCGGTCACATCGTCGGCCTCGCCGGCTTCGAAGATATTGACATCGGCGACACCATCGCCGCCAACGAAGACGCCCACGCGTTGCCCTTCACCCAGATCGATCCGCCGACGCTTGAAATGCAGTTTTGCGTCAACGACGGCCCGCTTGTTGGTCAAGAAGGCAAGCTCGTCACGTCCCGCCAGCTGCGCGAACGTCTGATGCGTGAACTGAAGACCAACGTCTCCATTTATATCGAAGACACCGACAAAGCCGGCGTCTTCAACGTCAAGGCTCGCGGCGCCATGCAAGTCGCCGTCCTCGTCGAAACGATGCGTCGCGAAGGCTTCGAACTCCTCGTTTCCCGCCCAACCGTTATCGAAAAACGCGGCCCCAATAACGAACGTCTCGAACCTTACGAAACCGTCTGGATCGAAATCCCCGATGAATGCGTCGGACCGATCATGCAGAATATGGCCAACCGCAAAGGCCTGATGACGAACATGGAAAAACTCCCGCACTCGACCATGATCGAGGCGACGATTACTACTCGCGGTTTGATCGGCATGGAAATTGACGTTGTCAACGCCACCAGCGGCCGCGGTGTGCTGAGCCATCTCTTCAAGGAATACGCTCCGTATGCCGGCGAAGTTCTCACTCGTATCACTGGCACCCTCATCGCTACGGAATCCGGCGAAACCACGGCTTATGCCTTGGTGATGGTTCAGGAACGTGGCAAGCTCTTCGTCAGCCCTGGCGAACAGGTTTACGAAGGCATGATCGTCGGCGAAAA
>JAYTWC010000537.1:0-2736 GCA_043743635.1 Verrucomicrobiota bacterium
GCGGTCGAGGTCGTTGAAACGGATGATCATGATGGCGCGGCCCTGACGGCAGACGAACGCGTACATGTATTCGATGGAAATTTTATTGGGCTCGAGCAGAGCGAGGACATCGGCGAGGCCACCGGGTTTGTCGGCCACTTGGATCGCAAGGACGTCGCTGGCGGTGGCGGCGTAACCAGCTTTTGCGGCTACGGCCAGAGCCTTGTCGGGATCGTTCGCAATGAAACGCATCAGACCGAACTCACCGGTTTCGGAAAGCATGAGCGTGTTGAGATTCACACCGGCGTCCGCGAGCGTACGGCAGAGGGCGGCGAGGCGGCCTGGACGGTTTTCGAGGAAGACGGAAACTTGGCGGATTTTCATGGGGTGCGGAGGAAGGAGTCAGGATGAAGGAGCCAGGAGTCAGAGCAGGAATTCGGAGGATGAGTTTTTCACGCAAAGACGCAGAGGCGCAAAGAAGACCACAGATGATGACTGGCATCCTTTGCGAGCTGGCGTCTTTTCGTGCGACTTCATGGTTCTGTTACTTGGTTTGGTTCCGCTGGTCGAGCAGGCGCTTGGCCTTGCCCTCGCTGCGCGGGATGCTGCCGGGTTCGGCGAGCGTGACGTTGGCGTGCAGGCCGGTGACTTGCTCGATGCTGCGGCCAAAATTTTTCTGCAACTGTTCCATTGCGCCAACGTTGTCGCGGAGCATTTCGCCGGTGATTTCGACGCGGACTTCCATTTGGTCGAGGCTGCCTTTGCGCGTTAGGACGATTTGATAGTGCGGCAGGCTGGCCTCGGTTTTGAGGAGCGCGACTTCGATCTGCGACGGGTAAACATTCACGCCGCGAATGATAAACATGTCGTCGCTGCGACGGCTGATGCGCTTGATGCGGCGGCAGGTGCGGCCGCAGCCGCAGGCCGTGTTATCGAGCGACGTGATGTCGCGGGTGCGGTAGCGGATGACGGGCATCGCTTGCTTACTGAGCGTGGTTATAACGAGTTCGCCTTCGGTGCCGTCAGGCACGGGTTCGAGCGTTTTCGGATCGACGATTTCGGCGAGGAAATGGTCTTCGAAAATGTGCGGGCCGGTCTGGCATTCGCATTCGCAGGCGACGCCGGGGCCGATGATTTCGGAAAGGCCGTAGATGTCGTAGGCTTTGATGCCCGAGGCGGTCTCGATGTATTGGCGCATTTCATTGGTCCAGGGTTCGGCGCCGAAGACGCCTCGCTTGACCTTGAGATCGCGCTTGAAGTCGATGCCCATCTTTTGGGCGACCTCGATCAAGTGGATAAAATAACTCGGCGTGCAGCAGACGGCGGTGACACCAAAATCTTTCATCACCATGATCTGACGTTCGCTATTGCCACCGGAAATCGGAATGACTGTCGCGCCGATCGCTTCGAGTCCACCGTGCAGCCCGAGGCCGCCAGTGAAAAGGCCGTAGCCGTACATGTTTTGCACGATGTCGCCGCGCGAATAACCGGCGGCGTAGAGCGAGCGCATGATGACCTGCTCCCAGACTTTCATGTCTTGCGCGGTATAACCAACGACTATCGGCTTGCCCGTGGTGCCGCTGGACGCGTGCAGGCGGACGACGTCGCTCATCGGCACGGCGAAAAGCCCGTACGGATAGGTGTCGCGCAGATCCGTTTTTACGGTGAAGGGCAGCTTGCTGACATCGGTGAGCGTGCGGATGTCGGCCGGGGTGAGTTTCTTCTCGTCCATGCGCGAGTGGAAGAGCGGCACCTTTTCATAGGCGAGCGTGACAGCGGCCTGCAGGCGCTGGAGCTGGACGGCGCGCAGTTGCGGAACGGGCATGAAGTCGAGCGCGCTCTCGGAGAAGAATGTGCCTTGGAGGTCATTCCAAAGTTGGGGAATCATGATGGGGTGAAGCAGGTGGACGACTTAGCCGCGGCCGAGGTTGAAGGCCGTGTCGTTGGCGGTATGGAGTTTATCGGGAAAGTTGGCGCGGAGACTATCGCGCCAGGCGCTGTCGGGAAAATCGAAGTGACGGCTGAGACGGCCGAGCATGGCGACGTTGAGCGCTTTAGCCGATGGTAGTTTGGTCGTGTCGATGTCGGCGGGGACGAATAACGTGCCGCCTTCGCGCAGGCCGCTGCGCACGACGTCGATCTGGGTCGCTTCCATGACGACGAGAAAATCACACGCGCCGTCGGGGATCATCGGGCTGTGCACTTCGCTGCCGAAGCGCACATCGGACTGCACCGAACCGCCGCGCTGGCTCATGCCGTGGACTTCCGCCTTTTTAACGGTGTGGCCCTGGCGAAACACGACATCGGCGAAAATATCGGAGGCTTTGATGACGCCGGTGCCACCGAGGCCGGCGAAGCGGATGTTCACAGGCTTTGTTTGGGTGGAAGACATAGATCGGGATTCCTTAGGATTTGCAGGCGCCGCCGCATTCGCAGGTGCCGGTTTCGGGGGCGGAGTCAGGCGTTTGTTTTGCCTTTAGTTCTTTGTCCCATGCGGCGATGCGGCCGGCGGCCAGGATGCACGGGCTGCGCACGATGATGACGGTGAGTTCATCTTTGCGCAGAGAATCGGCGAGCGTGCCTTTCAATTTTGCGCGTTCCCGAACCGGGTTAATGGTATAAACGTTTTTCACGCCGGCGGCGCGGACCATGGCTTCGAAGCTGACCTTGTGGGTGCCTTCGCCGTCGAGTTGGCGACCGGTACCGGGATGCTCCTGCTGGCCGGTCATGGCGGTGGTGCCGTTGTCGAGAATCATG
>JAYTWC010000538.1:0-2234 GCA_043743635.1 Verrucomicrobiota bacterium
TTCAGTGTATGCCATGTGAGTGCGGGAAAGTTAGGAACCTAACTACCTCTGTCAAACCCGACCTGCATGATTATTCCCCCTCCCATCCCCACGCCCTTCACCTAAAATAATCCGCCAACCCTCTGCTTTAAAATATTAATTATTAAATAATAAAAAACTTCCCAAGAAAATTTGTCATCTATTAAACTACAAACTATTAAACAGGCATAATCTCTAAAAAGCCCCTCCCATGGGCCACCCCCTCACTCGTGTCCCGGGGCCATTTAAGTCGATATACTACATAAAAATTTTAAAACCAACTGCTTATACTCGCAATGCAGCAGCCCTCATTTCCTCCAACCCAGGATTTTCGATTATTCTCACAAAACCCTTGGCAGAGGCGGGGTGAAAGCCTTTCGTTGGGCTTTAATGTCCTCGTTCAGACCCGCTGTACTCGCACTTGAAGATGGTTCCGTGTTTCGCGGCCGCGCCTTTGGCGCTGATGCCACGATCGCGGGCGAATGCGTGTTCAACACGTCCATGACCGGTTACCAGGAGATCATCACCGACCCCTCGTACTTCGGCCAGATCGTCACCATGACCGCCGTACAAATCGGCAACTACGGCATCAATGCCGAAGACGCCGAAGCCGCCGTACCGAAATGCTCGGGCTTCGTCGTGCGCGAACTCTCCCCCATCGTCAGTAACTGGCGCAGCCAGCTGTCACTCGATGCCTACCTCTCGAAATACGGCATTCCTGGTATCAGCGAGGTGGATACACGAGCCCTCACCAAGAAACTCCGCGTCGACGGCGCGATGAAGGCCTGCATCAGCACGTTGCCCATGACCGACGAAGAGGCAGTCCAGCGCGCCCGCGCTTGGCAAAACATGGCCGGGGCCGACTACGTGAAAGACGTCACCAGCCACGCGCCCTTCATCTGGAGCGCCACTGACGCCACGAATTTCAACAAACCTTACATGCCCGTAGGCACCACGATGAACGCCCCCGGAATGCCAACCAAGCGTTTCAAAGTCGCCGCCTTCGACTACGGCGCGAAACACTCGATCTACCGCAAACTGATCCGCCACGGTTTCGATGTGCAGGTTCTCCCCGCCACCGCCACCGCCGAGGAGGCACGTGCGTTGAATCCCGACGCCATTTTCCTCTCCAACGGCCCGGGCGATCCGTCCGCACTCCCGTATATCCACAAAACGGTTACAGCGCTTCTTCCCGATTTCCCGATGTTCGGCATTTGCCTCGGTCATCAGATGATCACGCACGCGCTTGGCGGCACGACTTTCAAGCTCAAGTTCGGTCATCGCGGCGGCAATCAGCCGGTGAAAAACCTCGAAACCGGCAAAGTCTCCATTACCGCGCAAAACCACGGCTTTGCCACCGACCCCCAATCGATCGAAAAAGGCGGCGCAAAAGTCACCGAGATCAACCTCAACGACAACACGGTCGAAGGCCTGCGCCACACGAAGCTTCCGGTATTTTCTGTTCAATATCACCCCGAAGCCGCGCCCGGCCCCAACGACGCCGACCCGCTCTTCATTGACTTCTATAAGTTGGTCGAAGCCCGCAAGGCCGGTAAGATTTGATCCCGACGGCCGTCGCCACAGTTTAACCGGGCGTCGCGCAACCCAGTCCGCTCCGGCTCATGAAAACATGGTTTATCCTCCTGCTCCTGATAGCAGGCGGTTGGTTTTTATTGCACGACACGCCCGCGCAATGGAAAGGCATTCCCGCCGCCGCCGAACCCATTCAAACAAACAAAGATCTACCGAAGGCGTTCCCGCACGACAACTACCTTGTCACCCCACTCGCCCGCTACTCGATCACCGCCGTCGTGCTCAGCCGCGATCACTACCGCTTCGATCCTGGTGCCGAACTCGCTCCCATCGACCTAGCGCTCGGCTGGGGAACCATGTCGATCGCCGGCGTCATTAACGAACTCAACATTTCCCAATCCGCCCGCTGGTACGAATACTCCTGGCACGGCGATCCCCCGCTCGATCCACAGGCTATCGCCAGACACTCGGCTAATACTCATTGCCTCCCGGCAAATGCAGCGATCCGAAAACAACTCCTCGCCATCCATCGCCACGACCTCGTAACGCTCGAAGGTTATCTCGTCGAGATTACCGGCCCCAACAACTGGCACTGGCGCTCGTCACTTTCCCGCGACGACACCGCCGGCGGCGCCTGCGAAGTGATGTGGATCACCAGCATTACCCGCCGGAAAATTTGAGGG
>JAYTWC010000539.1:0-1855 GCA_043743635.1 Verrucomicrobiota bacterium
CCCGCATCGAACAGCTTTGCGCCGCCTGCGGGATCCCGCGCAACCTCGCCGCCTGCAACGTGCCAGAATCCGCCATCCCGCGCATGGCCGCAGCCGCAATGAAGGTCACTCGCCTTTTGAAAAATAACCCGCGCGAACTCACCGTCGCCGACGCCGAGTCCATCTACCGCCAAGCCTTTCAAGCATGATCCAGTACAACAAGCACCACGGCGTGATCGTTCCGCTCGTCACACCCTTCACCGCAGCTGGTGATCTCGACGCCGCCGCCGTCGGTCGTATCGTCGCAAATTGCGCCGACCACAACATCGCCGTATTCGTCCTCGGCACCACCGGCGAAGCCGCATCGATCTCTACCGCCAAACGCGCGCAACTGGTCGAAATCGCCGTCGAGGCAGCCGCCAATCGCGTCAAGGTTTACGCCGGCATTGGAGATAACTGTCCTGAACATTCGATCGCCGCAGCCAACGAATACCTTCGCCTCGGCGCCGACGCCGTCGTCGCCCATCTGCCCGCGTATTATCCGCTCAAACCGGCCGAGATGCAGGCCTACTTCGAACTTCTTGCCTCCCAGGTACGCGGTTCGCTCATGCTCTACAATATGCCGCAGACGACGCATATGTCCCTGCCGCTGGATGTTGTCGAACCATTGAGTCACCTGGAAAATATAGTCGGCTTCAAAGACTCCGAAAACGTTGCCGGTCGCGCCGAAGAAACCGCCCGCCGTCTCGCTGGCCGCCCGGATTTTGCGATCTTCATGGGCGCTGCCGTCCTCTCGGGCAAAGCCCTGCAACTCGGCTTCGACGGACTCGTGCCCAGTTCAGGCAACCTTGCACCGAACCTTTGGCGAGAACTCTACGACAAAGCACGCGCTGGGGATTGGGCCGCCGTCGAAGTATTGCAAATCCGTCTAAACACCCTCGCCCAAGTTTTCCAGCGCGACCGCACCCTCGGTGAATCTCTCGCCGCGCTCAAGGCCATGATGGAGGCGCGCGGCCTCTGCGGTTCGACCGTGCTCCCTCCGTTACGCACACTCGACCGCGCCGCCCGAGAGACGATTCAGCGCAATCTCAACGCGCTTAACCTTTCCTGAATATTCTGCCATGGCCGGACTCTCCATTACGGCGGTGGCGGATGATTTGACTGGGGCTGCCGAAATAGCCGCCATCGGCCATCGATACGGCTTGCACTCGCGCATCTGCACCCGCTCAGGCATCCCGTCTGCACAAGCCGGCCTGACTGTTTTCGACACCGACTCCCGCCTCCTTCCTGCTTCTGAGGCCACCCTCCGCCTCGAAGCACTCGGACACATTCTCTCAGAAAACCGCCCCCAGCTCACGTTCAAGAAAACCGATTCAGTTCTTAGAGGTAATGTCGCCGCCGAGGTCCTCGCCCTTGCCCGCGCGCTCGGCTTTCGTCGCGTTCTTCTTGTTCCAGCCAATCCATCACTCGGCCGAACCACCCACAGCGGTAAATATTTCATCAACGGTGTTCCGCTTCACGAAACCGCATTTGCTCGCGACCCACACCATCCGGCACGTTCCGCCTCGCTCCTCGCGCTCCTGGACGATTCGCCCGAATTCCCCGTTGCCGTCGTCAAACCCGGCGCGCCACTACCCGAACACGGAATCGTGCTAGGCGAAACGGCCACCTCTGACGACGTCGACCATTGGGCGAGCCGTCTTGACGCCGAAACGCTACCTGCCGGTGGCGCCGAGTTCTTTGAAGCGTGCCTGAAACGCCAAAACCAGACTCCGTCAGCTCCGACAACACCCGTCGTAGAAGGCCCCGTCTTGATCGTCACCGGCACGCTCACTCCCGCCCGCCAAAAATTACGGGATCACGCCAGCGCCGCCGG
>JAYTWC010000540.1:0-4531 GCA_043743635.1 Verrucomicrobiota bacterium
GGAACTCGATCCTATTTTACCTATTCTGTTTACTCTCTCCCCATGAACCTCGAGCCCTACCGCGCCTTCATGATCGAACTCGCCGAAAAAAGCGGCGACTTCATCCGCCCGCTGTTCGCCAGCCCGGGGCTGGAAGTCGAATTCAAGGCCGACGAATCCCCGGTGACCGCCGCCGACAAAGGTGCGGAGAAACTGATCCGTTCGCTCATCGAAAAAAAATTCCCCACGCACGGTGTCATCGGCGAGGAATTTGGCAACGACCGCCCCGAAGCGGAATTCGTCTGGGTGCTCGACCCAATCGACGGCACTAAATCCTTTATCAGTGGCGTTCCCCTCTTCGGCACCTTGATCGCGCTCATGCACAACGGCCAGCCCGTGCTCGGCGCCATTCACCAGCCAATTTTGCGCCAGCTCATGCTGGGCGACAACGCCAGCGCCACGCTAAACGGCCGCACCGTCCGCATGCGCCCGACGACACGAATCGAGGAAGCAACTTTCCTGACGAGCGATCCACTCAACCCCGCTAAATATCAAAATGGCACCGCCTATGAAGCCCTCACCCGCCGTGCGCGCCTCGTGCGCACCTGGGGCGATTGCTACGGCTATCTTCTGCTCGCAGCCGGCTGGGCTGATGTAATGGCCGACCCGATCATGAACCCGTGGGATATCCAAGCCCTGATCCCGATTGTACGCGGAGCCGGTGGCATTATCACCGACTGGCAAGGACGCGATGCAGTCAAAGCTGAATCAATCGTAGCCGCCAACGCCACGCTCCACCCGCAGGTGATCGCGGCGTTGAACACCTAAGAACTATTTCAGACGAAGCGGTTAAGAGGGTTTCTGGATATTTCTGGTACATGACCAAAAGCACGGTTCATGCGAGCTCGCATGCATTGTATTCATAAATTGGATCTAATGCATTGAAGTGGCCGGGCTGTTAGCCACACGAAATGAAGTTCTGGCATCGGGCATGCTCAATGGCCTTACCCCACGCGCCGGGCGTATCCCGGGGAATTCCAGTCCACCTACCATGTCCGCAACAAATCCTTCGGGTGCCGCCACCCTCGCCTCTGCTGATGAGAAACTTCTTCACAGCATGGGTTACAAGCAAGAGCTCCTGCGCCGCATGAGCAGCTTTTCGAACTTCGCGATTTCTTTTTCGATCATCTGCATCCTCGCCGGCGGCATCACCTCTCTTCAACTGGGCACCAGTGCTGTGGGAGGTGCGGCAGCTGGCATCGTCTGGCCGATTGGCGTTGGTTTCTGTTTTCTCGTCGCGCTCTGCATGGCGCAAATCGCCTCGGCCTTCCCGACGGCAGGCGGCCTGTATCACTGGAGCTCGATCCTAGGCGGAAAAGGCTGGGGCTGGTCCACCGCGTGGTTCAATCTCGGCGGCCTTATCTTCGTCACTGCAGCCGTGGATGTTGGCGTTTACAGTTTGTTCGTTAATTTTGTCGGTCCGATGATCGGCATCGATCCGGCAAAACTCACTTTGATGGACCAAGCAATCGGGGTGACTGCGATTCTGGTGTCGCAGGCGGCCCTGAACCATTTCGGCATCCGCGCGGTCACCTTGCTCACCGACTTCAGCGGTTACCTGATCTTCGCCGTCGCGATCATTCTCACCGTCGCAATGCTCGTCGTTGCTCCGTCGCACGATTTCAGTCGTTTGTTCTCCTTCACCAATTTCAGCGGCGCTTCCGGAGGCGATGTCTGGCCGGAAAACACCAGCAGCACCACGATGTTCCTCCTGGCTCTGATGTGGCCGATCTACACAATCACCGGCTACGACGCCTCGGCCCACACCTCCGAGGAAACCGTGGATGCCGCGACCAACGTCCCGAAAGGCATCCTGCGCTCCGTCTATCTTTCTGGTCTCTTTGGCTGGGTTATGGTTTCCGCCTTCGTCATCGCGCTCCCGAGCATCGCCGATGGCGCCAAACAGGGCGGCAACATCTTCCCTTGGCTCATGGAACAGGTTCTGCCCGGTACCTTTGGCAAGATCCTCTGGATCGGCATCGTTGTTTCGAACTTCCTCTGCGGCCTGGCCTGCGTGACCTCAACCTCGCGCATGATCTACGCCTTTGCCCGTGACGGCGGCCTGCCTGCCTCCGGAGCATTGCGCAAAGTTTCCCTGAAATGGAAAACTCCAGTCGCCGCCATCTGGACCACCGCCGCCCTCGCCCTCGCCTCCACCCTCTACGCGCCGGCCTACTCAACGCTCACCACGGCGTGCGTGATCTTCCTCTACATTTCCTACGTGATGCCGACCGCTGCCGGTTTCTTCACGTTCGGTAAAACCTGGACCAAAATGGGGCCGTTCAATATCGGTGCCACCGCTTTCAAGGCTCTCGCCGTCGTGTCAGTGCTCGGCGTACTTGTCCTCGTCTGGATCGGCATCCAGCCACCCAACGACAAAGCCCTGACCGTCACCCTGGCAACCATCGGCCTGCTCGTCGTCGCCTGGTGGCTCGGCGTGCGCAAATCCTTCCGTGGACCGCCAGTGATGTCTACCGTCGCCGCAACCGCACCTGCGAGCGTTCCTGCCGAACCAAAACTCGCAGGTAAATAACTAACAAAGCCACCGTTTCTCCGTCACAGCGATTTAACATCGAAACGGTGGCTTCCGAATGCTCGGAACGATATCAATTCCTCATGTCACGCTGGTCCTGCAACGTCGGTTCGCGCCGGTACTCCTTCGAATCCCTGCGCGAGCTCATGGCCAAAGCCACGCCGCTCCGCTCGGGCGATGAACTGGCCGGCCTCGCCGCCGCCTCGGCCGAGGAGCGCGTCGCTGCACAACACTGCCTCGCTGACGTACCGCTGCGCCAGTTTCTTAACGAACCACTGATTCCCTACGAAACCGACGAAGTCACGCGGCTCATCGTCGATACCCACGATGCCGATGCCTTTGCGCCCGTCGCCTCGCTGAGTGTTGGCGAGTTCCGCAACTGGATCCTGCGTTACGAAACCGACCAGGATACCCTCGTCGCGCTCGCTCCCGGCCTCACACCTGAGATGGTTGCCGCCGTCTCGAAGTTGATGAGCAATCAGGATCTGATCTTGGCGGCGCAAAAGCGCCACGTCGTCACGGCGTTTCGCTCCACCATCGGATTACCCGGACGCCTCGCCGTCCGCTTGCAACCGAACCATCCGACAGATGATCCAAAAGGCATCGCAGCTTCAACTCTCGATGGCCTATTATACGGTTGTGGCGACGCTGTCATCGGCATTAACCCCGCGACCGACAGCGTGCCCGCGATCGAGGCATTGCTGCGCATGCTCGACGAAATCATCCGACGCTACGAAATCCCCACGCAATCGTGCGTACTGGCCCACGTCACGACCCAGCTCGAGGCAATCAAACGCGGTGCACCGATCGATCTCGTTTTCCAGTCGATCGCCGGCACCGAAGCCGCTAACAAAAGTTTCGGTGTCAACCTCGCGCTACTCGCCGAAGCTCACGCCGCCGCGCTCGCGCTCGGTCGAGGCACCGTCGGCAACAACGTGATGTACTTTGAAACCGGCCAAGGCTCCGCACTCTCGGCTGGTGCCCACCACGGCGTTGACCAACAAACCTGCGAAGTCCGCGCCTACGCCGTCGCGCGCCACTTTTCGCCGCTGCTCGTCAACACCGTCGTCGGCTTCATCGGCCCCGAATATCTGCACGACGGCAAACAGATCATCCGCGCCGGGCTCGAAGATCATTTTTGCGGAAAACTCCTCGGCCTGCCGATGGGTGTGGACGTTTGCTACACCAACCACGCCGAAGCTGATCAAGACGATATGGACAACTTGCTTACGCTCCTGGGTGTCGCCGGCTGCAACTACATCATGGGCGTGCCGGGTGCCGACGACATCATGCTTGGCTACCAGTCAACTTCCTTCCATGACAGCCATTACCTAAGACAAGTGCTAGGCCTAAAGCCAGCGCCCGAGTTCGAGTTGTGGCTGGACAAAATGCGCATCGCCACGGAAGGCCGACTGCACGACGTCGGCAATCAACACGCGCTGCTCGCACAGCCATGAACATCGAACATCCAACATCGAACATCCAACATCCAACATCGGATACCAGCACTTCGACGTTCGATGTTGGATGTTCAGCGTTCGACGTTCGAGCCGCGGGCGGCGACTCCTGGCAGCATCTCCGTCAGCACACCGCAGCCCGCATCGCCCTCGGGCGCACTGGCGGCAGCCAGCGCACCACTTCGATTTTAAATTTTCGTCTCTCCCACGCCCGCGCCCGCGACGCCGTACACTCGCCCTTCGACGCAGATGCGCTTGAACAACAGATGCGCCAGCGCGAATTATCCACCTTTCGCCTTTCCACCGCCGCAACTACTCGCCGCACCTATCTCATTCGCCCTGACCTTGGACGAACGCTCGACGACTATTCGCGAAAGCTGCTCTTTGCCAACACTGCCACTTGGGGCCGCCGCGACCTCGCCATTATCGTCTCCGACGGACTCGCAGCCCAGGCAGCCGAACAACACACCATCGACTTACTCCTGCCGCTCATCGGAAACCT
>JAYTWC010000541.1:0-1729 GCA_043743635.1 Verrucomicrobiota bacterium
GGACTCGGGCTCAGCATCGCGCGTCAGCTGGCGCGTGGAGTGGGCGGTGAGTTGCGTTATGAAGCGCGTTCTGGCGGTGGAGCTGAGTTCGTTCTGGAACTTCCATGAAAGCAAAAATTCTGATCGCAGAGGATGACGCGAATATCCGCCTAGGACTAACGGCGACTCTGGAAAGCGAGGGCTACGCGGTCACGGCCACGACGGATGGGGCGCAGGCGTTGAAGGTGTTTGCGCAGGAGAAATTTGATTTTGTAATTCTCGACGTGATGATGCCGAAGAAAAGCGGTTATGACGTTTGTCGCGAGTTGCGGGCGCACAACGAGCGTGTGCCGATTTTGTTTCTTACGGCGAAGGGCGAGGAGATCGACAAAGTTGTCGGTTTGAAACTGGGTGCGGACGATTACATGGCCAAGCCCTTTGGCGTGCATGAATTGCTGGCGCGGGTGGAGGCGTTGTTGCGGCGGGCGCGTTTGTCGGGGAAGGCGGATGACGCGACGAAGGTTGATTTACCGGTGGTGTTGCGTTTCGGCGTGGCCGAAGTTGACCGGAAAAAGTTTACGGCGTTGGTTAAGGGCGCTTCGGTGGCGTTGACGGCGCGTGAGTTGAAACTGATCGAAATTTTCGCGAGTCATCCGGGCGAGGTGTTGAGCCGAGATGTTTTGCTGAATGCGGCGTGGGGCGTCGATTATTTCGGGACGACGCGCACGTTGGACCAGCATGTGGCGCAATTGCGAAAAAAGATCGAAGTGAATGCTGAAGTGCCGGCCGTGATCGTGACGGTCCATGGCGTGGGCTATCGTTACGACGCCAAGTAACGATCAACGATTGTCGGTGGCAGGGGCTCCGGGGAATAAAAGAGGTTGGCCTGAGGGGCTAGTTGCGTTGTCGTTGGCCCTTGTGAGCCCTTCCGAATTGATCAAATCGAAAATCCGCACGGTGCGCGGCTGGCCCAAGATGGGCGTAAACTTTCGCGACGTGACCACGTTGTTTCATGAGCCCGAAGCCTTTCGCGCCGCGATTGATGCTTTTGCCGAGGATTGCGCGAAGCAGAAAATCGACATTCTGGCGGCGGTGGATGCGCGCGGTTTTATTTTGGGTGGCGCGCTGGCGTATCGGATGAACATGCCGTTCGCGCTTGTTCGCAAGAAAGGCAAGCTGCCCTATAAAACAGTGTCGGAAGATTATAGCCTTGAATATGGTTCGGCTACGGTGGAAATTCATGCCGATGCGTGCAGGCCGGGTGATAGGATTTTGATTATCGATGATTTGATTGCTACGGGCGGCACGTTACTGGCGGCGACGAAATTATTTCGCTTGTTGCATGGCGAGGTGATCGGCGTGGCGGCAATCATTGATTTGCCGGAGTTGGGTGGATCGACCCGGTTGCGTGCAGCGGGGTTGAATGTACATGCGCTCTGTGAATTCTCGGAGAGCGAGTAGGGGAAAATGAAGATTTTTTAATATGGAAATCAGGAAAACTGGAAGAAGGAAGGGCGAACGAGAGAAGTCCTAAATGTCAGAATTTTGTTCGGCCCTGATTTCCTGAGTTTCGCATCCTATAATGGCTTCTCTTTTTACTATCTGGACGAATGCGAAATTTGCCGAACCAGCGGAAAGGATGCTGGTTGATGGGCTTCGGCCTCATCGGCTGGTGATCAGTGGGCAGGCCTCGGTCTCAGTGTTGACGCCGGGCCGGTCTGATCCTGCGCTCGCAGAGGCGGACATCGCG
>JAYTWC010000542.1:0-3678 GCA_043743635.1 Verrucomicrobiota bacterium
CCACACGCGACGATTCTGATGCAACACCGGCTCCATCAGGGATTTTTTCTCCATGGGCAAACCCATCGCCTGCCAAGCAACCATACCACCGGCAACACACTGCGCGTTTTCAAACCCAGCATCAGCGAGATCGTCAAGCAGCTGCTGCGAAAGCCCGCCAGACTGACAGATAAAATAGATCGGCTTGCCTTCCGCATCTCGGCTCCATTCAGCCAACATCTGCACGAGCGGCATGGAGCCCATGGGAATATTGTGAGCTTTCGGAACGTGTCCCTGCTTGAATTCCAGCTCACCACGCACGTCGATCAACACCGACTCCAAATCGGATTCCAGCTGCTCACTTAGTTCATAAACTGAAACGGTCTTGATCATGATTGCACCAGCGCAACATCGGCACAGTCGAAAGAATTCCTAAACCAAAACCGCGATCACACTCCACCGACCTCAAGCCACTCGCGCATCGTAAGACCGATACTCGCAGGGAAAAACCGCGCGCCCCAAACGCTTCGAACTAATCTGTTCCAGTTGAATCGCTACATGCGGATTATGCGTCATGAAACGCAAGAAATCAGACTTGCTGATCGTCAAACAACGCGTCTCCTCCAACGCAAGAACGTCAGAACCCGACGCACTATTTTGCAGCAAACTTACTTCGCCAAAAAATGAACCCGTTCGCAAACGGCCGCGCATACGCCCGTCGCGACGGATCGCCACGCGGCCTTCATAAATCAAGAAAAACTGCTGGCTGTCCTGGCGCTCCGCCACAATCAACTCACCGCTGTTATAGCGAACCATAGAAGCAATTTGGGTGAAACGTGCCACGGCCTGTGGATGCCAGTTGGCGCAGAAACTCAATTCCCTCAAAAACGGCGCCTTTTGCGCCAAATTATCGGCCTGAGCTACACCGATCGGAACCACCGCGTGCCGTTCAAATTCCCGGATCGGAATCGCCAACACCAGCAACGGCGTGAAAGCGCGGATCTGCACCTGCTGCCGCTCTGCGTCGAGCATCGCGTGCGCACCAAAAACATCGCCTTCCTTCAACACCATGGCCTTTTCCGCCCGGCCGGATTTCAACCGCCGGTACACGGCCACACGCCCCGACAAAATCAAGTTCACTGTCTTAGATTGATCAGCAAAATTATGAATCGTAGAAAATGCCTTGAAAAACCGCGGCTGACCACAACTCGACAACGCCGCGCGAGCTGCTGGCGGCAGGCGCCGGAACAAGAGTGAATCCGCCATCAAGCGCACAATCCGTCCTTCTTCAACCGGCGCCACACTGTTAAGGCGCCAGCGCTTCCATTCCTGGTGATTGCGTTGATAATAATTCTTGCCCAGCCAGTAAAGAAACCGAACCACGGGCGGCCCCACAAAAGCAACGGCCGCTCCGCCGGCCACGATGGAAAACAACATCAACGACTCAGCCAGATATTTGCCATCAATCAAACTGCCCGGCGAAACTCCAACCGCACGCACGCCAGTAAAAACCACCAAGGTTACCCAGCACAGACCCCAGCCCAGCCGGGCACTCACATAGCCAGGCGACACACGCGCCAAGCTCGCCTTAATCTTCACTCGCCAGTTCTGGTTCAGGCTAAAAACAAAATCTTTGTGCGTGTCCAGCACGTGCCCGCGACAAATAGTCGACAGCAACTGGGTCGGTGCACTGCCGTTGAAAGGACTCAACATCACAATCACCGCCAAGACATGCAGCGTGCCCCATTCCGGTCTGAACCACCAGAGACAGGTCGCCGATGCAAGCAAGGGAAACAACCGCACACTCGCCACGGCCGCCTGCGTCAGGCGGTCACACATACATGCATCCCCAAGGCTCACCCTGAAATAAGGAACGGGGCGCCAGATACGAAACATCGGCGAATACACCTCGCCACCGCCACCGCGCAAGACCGAGGCCGCGAACACCTGCCCCAGGCTCACGCTGGCGACCAAAAGTATCCAACCCATGAATACATCATAAACACCATGGGGCCACGACTGCGGCCAGGGAAACGGCCGGGCCATCAATAACCCCATTGCTGCCACCGCTGAAATCCAGGTCAAAATAAGAGGAAACCGCGGTCCAAGCGAAACCATCCAGCGTCTCGCCATCCCATGCACATCGCCCACCGGCTGCCGGTCCACCAAAAGCACTCCCGCCCGCAATGCCTTCAACACCAGCTCGTAGTATTCGCGCAATGGCAGGCATGTCCGATTAAGAATAACCGCGCGCAATACATCGGGCACGGTCGCCGGATTTGCGAAGTTGCGCAGCATGTTCCACTGCTCCGCCGTGACCGTAAGGTACTTCCGATTAGCTGCATTTTTAACCACAAAAATCGATCCCGTGGAATCCGCGCGAATGACGTGCGGATTCAACCGGAGAGTTTGTGCAGTAAAAACGAGTTGTTCGTCCATCGAGTAATTCCTGAAAGATACAGGATCAGCTTTTAGCCGGAAGCCTTTGGTGCTTCAGGTGGGTTCGGTGAGTCAGAAGATTTTTCCGGCAGCCCAATCAGATCCACCACGGCGCCCTGAAGATCAACCAACCGATAGGGCTTCATCAAATAACGTAAACGGGCATTTCCCGGCGCCCACAAATCTTCCTCCAGCACATGACCGCTCAAAAGCAAAACCGGCAAATCGGGATTGATCTTGTGCAAACGCGTCGCGAGTCCAAGACCGTCTAGATTCGGCATTAAAACATCCGTAACCACCAGACTGATCTCAGCCTTGCGCTCGCCGTACATCTTCAATGCCTGAACTCCATCCTCTGCCTCGATCATACGATAGCCTTGCTGTTCCAAAGTGATTCGGGCAATCGAGCGAACCTCGGGCTCGTCATCGACAAACATGATCAGATCACATTTGGCTGAACCTTTGACCGCATTTGAGGCGGCCGATGAACCAAAGAGCTTTTTAAGACGGGAAATCATAAGAATGGGCGGGTTATGCTATGGAAGCCGCAATGATCGGTATCTTGGAACCATTTTGATTTACTAAAAGATTAAACACAAACTGTTGTATTTGAACAGAGTCGAGAAAGGCATTTTGGCAATTGTTTTACGGCCAAACAGAGCTTTTCGGCACGCGGCACCCAATCCTTAAGTTGTTTTCCCTGCGTTCCGGCCAGCCGGGCACGCCGAGCCTGGCCTAGCCAAACAAAAGCCAGCTGATAACAAAAACGATTCCTACCGCCTATGGCACTGAAACGGCAGTCGCAGCAGGCTTGATCGCGACAACGAGCAACTGGCCCTGACGGGCATAATCAATCGCCTCACCCAAAGTGCGGGCCGACTCTTGTGGCGCGTGGAAACCGGTGGAGTTTTCCGCTGCGATGAAATCGAGACGCCATTGCGCTTTGCGCTGGAGTGCGCGCGCGGGAGCGAGCTGCTCATCGGTCGCACCGTGGGCCATCGCATCTTTGATGGAATTGATCAGTTCGAAAACGGCCTGCGTGGCGCGATCGAGCAATTTTGCGTGACGATCCTGAATGGCTTCGACGCGCGCTTTGATTTCGTTCTCGGGATAACGGTGACACGTCTGACAAGACTGCGAAATATTGAGGAGCGGGCTGCGTACGTGATGACTGCTCACCTTAACCGCGCCTTCACGAACATAGGGCATGTGACAATCTGCGCAGGCCACGCCGCTGCGGGCATGGATGCCTTGGCTCCA
>JAYTWC010000543.1:0-3662 GCA_043743635.1 Verrucomicrobiota bacterium
CGGGTATTATACTTTCGGATACAACGACGATGTTTGCCCGCCTACTTCGGTCTATGCCGCCTACAACATTATCACCGCACCGAAGGTGCTTGGGCTCACGCTCGAGCTTTCCCATAGCTACACGCCCGAGCAAGGTGAAGCTATCAACAACTGGATCGTCGGCACTCTTAACCTTAAGTGACATTCCGGCGAGCGGCATGATCCACGCCCTTCTTTTGTAATATCTGACTCATTTTTCACGAACTACCATGGCCTCCTTCGGACATTTCGACAACAAAGCTCGCGAATACGTTATCACGCGCCCTGACACGCCGCGCCCGTGGTCCAATTACCTTGGATCAACCGAATACGGCGCCATTATCACTAACCATGCCGGCGGTTATTCGTTCTATAAAAGCGGCGCGACCGGTCGTTTCCTGCGGATGCGGTTTAATTCCGTTCCGCTCGATCAACCAGGTCGCCAATTTTATCTGCGCGATCAGGACTCGGGCGATTTCTGGTCGGCGGCGTGGCAACCGGTTGCTAAACCACTCGATAAATACAAGTCCACTTGCCGTCATGGCACAGCCTACACGATCATCGAGAGCGAATACGCCGGCATCGCCACCGAATCCACTTACTTTGTTCCGCTCGGCCAGACTTTCGAGTACTGGCGTTTGCGCGTGACGAATCGCGGCACCGCGCCACGCAAAATCTCCGTCTTCACCTACTGCGAATTTGCTAATCTTTGGGATACCTCGCAGGATCTCATCAATCTGCAGTACTCGCAGTTTATCACGCGGGCGTCGTTGGAAGACGGCATCCTTGGCGTCACTTGCAACCCGCACTACGATTTTGACGGTAAGGATTTGACCGGTTGCAACCGCACCTGGATGGCGCTGACTGGCACGCCGCTCGCGGGCTTCGAAACCACTCGTGAGCGTTTTCTAGGAAGTTATGGTGGTTATGCTGCGCCTGAAGTCGTGGTTAAGGGGCGTTGCTCCAATTTCCTTGCTGAAGGCGACAACGTCGTCGGTGGACTCCAGGGCGATCTGACGCTCGCACCGGGCGAGACGCGCGAGATCGTCGTGCTGCTCGGGCTTGGCACCGTGGGCAGCCACGGTCGCAAAACGGTCGCTGAGTTCGGTAACTCCGCTCGCTGTGCTGTTGAATTCGAGAAGCTTAAAACGGCCTGGCATGCGCCCATCACCTCGATTCAGATCGAGACGCCCGATGCCGAACTTGACGCCATGACTAATGTCTGGGGCGCCTACAATTCGCTCATCACTTACGCTTGGTCACGGTCGGCTTCGCTCATTTATAACGGCGAGCGCGACGGTCTCGGTTTCCGCGACACGGTACAGGATTTTCTTGGCGCTATCCCGCAGCTCCGTGCGGGCATTCAGCCGCGTCTCGAACTCATGCTCACCGGTCAACTCGCCAACGGTGGTGCGATTCCGGTGATCAAACCGTTCTCACACAAACCTGGCCACGAGAAAGCGCCGCCGGAAAAAGAGTACCGCAGTGACGATTGCTTGTGGTTCTTCAACGCCATCCCCGCGTTCGTCGCCGAGACGGGCGATCTTAGTTTCTATAACAAAGTTCTGCCGTACGCCGATCAGGGCTCGGCCACCGTGCTCGGCCACCTGCGTCGCGCGTTGGAATTCAATCTCGAACGCACCGGCCGCAACGGCCTGCCTTGCGGTCTCTCAGCCGACTGGAACGATTGCATTTGCCTCGGCTACCGCGGCGAGAGCGTGTTCGTTACCTTCCAAGTTCGTCTGGGTCTGACTGTGTATTCAGAAATCGCTGACACGTTGCGCCTACCCGCTGAAGCCGCCTGGGCTCGCGCCGAACTCGCCAAACTCGATCCGAAAATTCAGAAAGTGTGTTGGGATGGCGAGTGGTTCGTCTGGGCCATCGGCCAGGACGGTACGATCTACGGCACGAAGGATTTTGCGGAAGGTCAGGTTTACATGAACACACAGGTTTGGGCCGTCATCAGTGGCGCGGCCACGCCTGAGCAAGCGCGCAAGGCCTTGCAATCGATGAACGACAAATGCGCCACGCCTTACGGCATCATGCTCGGCGCGCCGCCGTTCATTAAAGCGAACCCCGACATCATGCGGGCAACACTTTTCAACGCGGGCATCAAGGAAAACGGCGGCATTTTTTCCCACACACAAAGCTGGGCCGTGATCGCCGAGTGCATGCAGGGTAACGGTGATCAGGCGCACGCTTACTACCGCGCGTTTATGCCGTCCGCTTACAACGACCGCGCCGAAATCCGCCAGGTCGAACCCTACGTTCACTGCCAGACAACGTATTCGCGTTTCAACCGTCACGAAGGCGCGTCACGCGTGCCGTGGCTCAGCGGCACTGCCTCCTGGGCCTATTACAGCGCCACGCACTGGCTGCTCGGCGTGCGTCCGGAAATTAGCGGATTGCGCATCGATCCATGCATTCCCCAAAAGTGGCCGGGCTTCAAGATGACGCGTCATTACCGTGGTAAAAACCTTTCCATTGAGGTAAAAAATCCTTCCGGTGTCTCTCGCGGCATCAAATCCCTCACGGTCGATGGCGAACCGATTTCCGGCTGTGTTATTCCGCCTGAAAAGTTGAAGGATCATTCCAAGATCATCGCCGTGCTCGGTTGATCAAAGCTTCGTCTCATGGATCCCCTTGTTCTTCGCGACTACGCGCAACGCATTGAAAACGAGCTGACACAGAACATCCTGCCGTTCTGGATCAAGCGAGTGGTTGACCATGAGCGAGGTGCGTTTTTGGGTGAACTGACCAACAATCTCGGGATTCACCTTAACGTGGAGCGCGGGGCTTTGTTGAGCACGCGCATTCTCTGGACCTACTCCGCCGCTTATCGCCAAAATCAGGATCCGGTACTGCTCGAAATGGCCCGCCGGGCCTATGATGATCTGGAGAAAAACTTCCGTGACCACCAATACGGCGGTTACTACTGGTCTGTCACGGCCGAAGGAAAACCACTCAGAACCCGTAAACAGATTTACGGGCAAGCTTTCGCCATCTACGCGCTCTCGGAATACCATCGGGCGAGCGGCCTGCGCGAACCGCTCGATCAGGCAATAGCGATTTATCATCTGCTGGAAAAGCACGGCCGCGAACCTAAGTTTGGCGGTTACCTTGAAGCCTTTTCACGCGAGTGGGGTCATATCGACGACATGCGTTTGGGCGCAGACGATATGAATGAGCCAAAATCGCAGAATACCCACCTGCATGTCATGGAGGCCTACACCAATCTCATGCGGGTCTGGCCCGATGCGGCACTCAAGCGCAGCCAAACCGAACTGCTGGATGTCATGCTAAATCGGATACTCGATACCAGCAGCCATCATCTTGGTCTCTTTTTCGCCGAGGATTGGACGCCCCGCAGCACCGCTGTTTCCTATGGTCATGATATCGAAGCATGCTGGTTGTTAATGGAAGCAGCGACTGTCTTGGGCGATGCTAACCTGACGGCGCGCATCAAGTCGGAAGTTTTGAAAATCGCTGACGCAACCCTAGCCCAGGGCGTCGACACCGATGGCGCAATCTACAATGAGGGCAACGAGCGCGGCGTCACCAACACCAATAAAGAGTGGTGGCCGCAGGCCGAGGCCGTTGTTGGTTTTATCGATGCATTTGAACTCAGCAAAGATGAGCGCTTC
>JAYTWC010000544.1:0-3257 GCA_043743635.1 Verrucomicrobiota bacterium
CCTGGGGCTACAACACCTCCGGCCAGCTCGGTATCGGCAATACCACCACGGCCCTTATTCCCACCTTGGTCAGCGGCACCTACCTCACCGCCTCCGCCGGCTATAGTCACAGCCTGCTCCTAAAAACCGACAATACTCTCTGGGTCACGGGCAGTAACTCCTACGGCCAGCTGGGCAACAGCTCCACCACCGCCCTGTCCACACCGGTTCAGGTGGCCACCGGCATCCAGGCCATCGCGGCCGGTCAATACCACAGTCTATGGATCAAGTCCGACCACACGCTTATGGGTACAGGCGATGGTTCGTCCGGCCAGCTGGGCAACAGCTCCTATAACCAACGCTCCGTAGCAATTGCAGTCGCCGCTAATATCCAGAGCGTCTTCGCCGGCGGCGCCCACTCACTGTTCATCGCCACCGGTGACGTCCGTACGTCGTTTACACCACCCGTCATCACCAGCTTCACCCCGGCCGCACCCGCAGTCGGCGCATCCGTCACCATCAATGGAAGCGGTTTCAACAATGTGCTCGGCGTCTACTTTAACAACGTGGATGCCACGAGCTTCGCAACCAGCTCCTCCACCCAAATTACCGCCGTCGTTCCTAATACCGATCTCACCAACCTTCGAATCACCGTCGGAACCTTTGACGGCGTTGCTAACAGCAGCAGCTCCTCCAGCAGCAGCTCATCGTCCAGTTCCAGCTCGTCATCCAGTTCCAGCTCTTCATCCAGTTCCAGTTCTTCATCCAGTTCCAGCAGCGGCGGCTCAAGCTCCTCCTCCGGCAGCGGTGGTGGCGGTGGCGCAATGAACCTCTGGTTCCTTGCCGCGATGAGCTTCACCGCACTCGCCCGTTCCGCGACGATCTTTGCTCGCCGGCGCTGATCGTTTTAGCATTGTCCAAGCCATGCACAGACTCTGGCGCCCGTCGCGCCTGAGTTACTACCTGTTTTCATGCGCGCCCTGATCAAAGAAATTCTCGATCTCCGCCGGCTCCCCTGGCTCTACCTCGCCGTAGCTTTGGCCGCAGGCATCGTCACCGCCAGCCAGACCCTCCGCGATGCCCTTGTCTACAATCGCTTCGACATCAGCCACGGCGAAATCTGGCGCATCTGGACCGGCCACTTGGTGCACTTCGGCTGGCCGCACTACCTCGCCGACGGCGCTCTTTTTGTTGTAATCGGTTGGGCTCTGGAACGCGCCAGTCCCATCTGCGGGCGCATTTCCCTCGTTCTCCTGCCCTTCGTGGTGAGCGCAACATTGATCTGGTTCGATCCCACCATGAACATCTACGGAGGCCTCTCTGGTGTTAATGTTGGCCTCCTCGTTTTCATGGCCTGCCGTGGCTGGCAAAAGAACTGGCTGGATTGGTTCTGGCCGGCAATTTTGGGCATTCACGTTCTCGAGGTAATTTTAGAAATCCACAACCATGGCACAGGTGGCGGCGCGATCCGCTTCGACAGCCCCAACATCCGCGTCGCCACGATGGCCCACATCGGCGGTGCCCTTTACGGCGTGGCCGCTTGGGGACTGCTAGCCATGCGCGCGCGAGCCAAGGCAAATCCAGAGTAACGCTTTCGAGTTGTAACCAGCCAATTGTTACAAATCAGGCGGCACCGTGGCAATGGCCTCTTCGAGCGTGGTAAGGCCTTCCTTCACCTTGAGCATACTATCCTGATGCAACGTTTTCATACCGTTGCGCATCGCAATCTTCTTCAACTCGGAGGTCTCGAATTCCTTATTGATACCGTCGATCAATTCTTCGCTGATGACCATCAGCTCGTGAATACCTAACCGGCCTTTATAGCCACTGCCGCCACACTTCGGACAGCCGCGCGAACTGGCTTTATAAATCGGACCGCTCCAACCAATGGCTTTCTCGAAAATAGCTTTTTCACGTTCGTGCATTTCCGTCTGCACGCGGCAGGATTTGCAAACGCGGCGCATAAGACGCTGTGCGCACACGCACAATAACGACGAGGAAATCATGAAAGGCTCAATGCCCATGTCGGTCAGACGTGCGATTGTACTTGGCGCATCGTTCGTGTGCAGCGTGCTGATCAACAAGTGACCGGTGAGCGCCGCTTCAACGGCAATATTCGCGGTTTCCTTGTCTCGAATTTCACCGACCAGAATAATGTCAGGATCCTGACGCAGGAAGGCGCGCAGCGCCGTCGCAAACGTAAGTCCAATCTGCCGGTGCATCTGCATCTGGTTGATACCGGCAAGCGTGTATTCGATCGGATCTTCCGCCGTGCGGATGACCAGTTCCGGCGAGTTGATTTCGTTGAGCGCCGAATAAAGCGTCATCGACTTACCCGAACCAGTCGGACCGCAATGCAAAATCATGCCGTACGGCTGGCGGATGACATCGCGATATTTTGCGAGATTCTCCTCTGAGAAACCCAGCATCGGCAGCGGCAGCGTCGACTTCTGCTTATCCAAGATACGCATGACCACGCCTTCACCGTGATTCAGCGGCGCGGTAGAAACACGAAGATCGATATCGATGCTCTTTTTCGTGAACTGCTTGAAAATAATACGTCCGTCCTGCGGCATGCGGCGCTCCGCAATGTCGAGGTTACACATGATCTTGAGACGCGCGACGAGGGCTGGGCCGACCTTGCGCGGCAGACGAAGTTTTTCCTGACAGATGCCATCAATGCGGTACCGCACGATCACTTCTTTTTCCCACGGCTCGATGTGAATATCGCTCGTGCCGCTGTAGAACCCGTCCTCGATGATACGATTTGCGAGCTGAATAATCGGACCGGAATCCTCGCCCGCCTCCTCAACCTCCTTTAGATCTACCTCCTTGTTGGCGAATTCCTCGCCGATCTGTCCAACAACATCCTCAAACCCTGAAGCCTGGTTGGTGATCGCAAACTTTTCCTGAATATCTTTCTCGCGACCCAGCACGCGAAGAACTCGCATGCCCGTCATTTCCTGAATTTTTGTCGGGAGCGAAATTTCAAACGGATTGGCAAACGCTACGACGAGATAATCTCCCACCTGGCCTACCGGCAAAATCTGATGCTCTTGGCAAAAATCCTGCGGCAACCGCTCGAATGTCGCCGGGGACACTTTGTATCGAGCAACATGATACGGCGCGAGTCCGAAGGCCTTGCCTTTGGCGACCAGCAGCTGCAACGAAGTGACTTTAAAATCACCCATCAGCAGTTTGTCCAAGGCATCGCCTGTGAGTTCGTCCGGCGTTGAGGCGAGCTTTTCGCGATCGGCTTCGGTCAGCCGCTCCATTTG
>JAYTWC010000545.1:0-3075 GCA_043743635.1 Verrucomicrobiota bacterium
TGGACGAGGCGGAGGTGGAAACGAAGCTGCGTCTGTTGCTGCCTGCCGATGTGCGGGCGGCGCATTGGAATCGCGAGCTGGTGCAAAAGGGCATGACGCCGGCCGGGCGCGAATTTTTGAAAGAGGCGCTGACGGCGATGGGGTGTGTCGATCGCGTGGAACAGATTATTAGTGTGCCGGATCTGATCGATTTCGACGAAGGCCGAATCGAGTAAGGAATGGAGAAGGAAATTAATCTGGAACGCTGGAACTCAGGAATTGGATCGCATGCGGGGCTATTCTTGCATCGTTGCCTTTTCCAGCGTTCCTGAGTTCCAGATTCAATATTTCTCCAGAAAATTTTCCTGATTTCCTGAGTTCCACATTTCAAAAAACCGGCTACGTTATCCGCCATGGTCAAAGGACAACGAGTCGTCTGTATCAACGATAGTTTCACGCAATTCGTCCGCGCGCTGTACAAGCAGCTTCCGGTTAAGGACAAGACGTACACGATTCGCGAGGTGTTTCTGGGCCGCGAGAAAATCGTGAAAGGCGGAGATTCGGCTACGGTCGGGCTGTTGCTTGAGGAGTTGCACAATCCGTCGGATCCGTTTCACGAGGGCCAGCAGGAACTCGGTTTTTCGTCGGAGCGCTTTGCGTTGTTGGACGAACTGCCCGACGAAGAAAACGTCGCTGAAGAAGTGGCTGCCGGTGTGATCGGTTTTCCGAGCGAGTACGGCGCGAATTGAGGCCAGCTTTTTTGATCAAAGAAGCAACGACCGTATCGCAACCCGCGTGCGGTGGGGGTTGAGATCGAACCGCTGTTTTAAAACATCTTTGCAAAAATACGGTAACACCGACTGCAAAAATTCTAAGAAGGGATAGACATAGGTTCGTGTTGGTTGGTTTTTGCCGACGACACAGCCTTAACTTAAAAATTGCATACCTTATGAAAACCTCTGTTTCGCTCTTTCGTCTGCTCGCAGTTTGTGCCGTTGCTGTGCTAACGGCGACGTTTGCCCAGGCTTTTGAAGGCAAAGTTGAAATGAAAACAACCACCGGGCACGAAACCATGCCCATGACCTATTTCATGAAGGGCACATTCATGCGGATTGAAATGAAAGCCCCGCCAGAAAAGCACAAAAAGGATGACGGCTCGATGGCGACGATCATCAATCTCGAAACGCAGGAAATGACCATGCTCATGGAAAAAGAGAAGATGTACATGGTGCACAAATTACCCACGGTATCGCCGCAACAATCTAACAAGAAAGGTGACGCACTTGAGTTCAAGCCCACGGGACGAAAGGAAAAGATCGCGGGTATCGAAGCCGAGGAATACGTCGGCATCTCGGACAAGAAATATACTGAAATCTGGGTGACGAAAGAGCTCGGTAAATTTATGGCAGGTCAGGGCAAAGGCGGACCTATGGGAGGATCAAAAGGTTCGGCTCCGGCGAGTGGCTGGCAGGCTTTTGCCGAACAGGAAAACTGTTTTCCCCTGAGGACCATTCAGCGGGCCAAAGAAGGTGGCCCTGAGGAAATGCACATGGAGGTGACCTTGGTGGACAAAAGCAAGCTGCCTGATTCGCTTTTTCAGCCGCCGGCCGATTACGAGAAGTTCGAAATGCCCAACATGGGCGACATGATGAAGGGGATGATGCCAGGCCGCTAACCTTCAAACAGAAACTTCAAGAACCTTTGCGCCGCAGGTCTTCGGATCTGCGGCGTCTTTTTTGCATTATCTGCGGGTGTTCCACTCCTCGGTGGAATACTGTTCTGAGAGGGCGGACACTTCGTCGTCGGAGATTTCAGGCCATGGGGTTGGCACGCGCGGCAGGCCAAGGGCTTTTGCTAAATTTGATGTTAGCAGCTCTTCAAAATTATCCCAATCGAGAGCGGGTGAAACCGCGTTGCGCGCAATCGAGCCTTGAAAGAGGATTCCGGGTTTTGCGCGTTTCTGGGCGGCGCCGGCGATTTTTGCACCGGTCAGTGAATTGATGACATCGTAAATCTCGGCTTTGGTAAAACACACGCCTGGTCCGCAGCCCGCGGCGATGGCGGTTGATGCAGGTTCGGGTTCCTTGAGCACGGCGGGTTCGCCGAGGGTGCTCAGGGCTTCGGCGATGCAGGCGTGGACGAGGCGGTAGGATTCGGTGGCGCGGGCTTCGTAAAGGTCGTGAGCGCGGGGAATAACCAGCGCATAAGTCCAATCATTGCGGTGGTCGACCACGCCACCGCCGGACGCACGACGGCAGAGTTCAACGCGTTCGTCGGCAGGGAGCTGGGCGCGCACAAAGTCGATCAATTGGCCGTAGCCAAAAGTGAAGGCGGGGCGGCGCCAGTCGTAATGGCGAAAACGGGCGTTGTCGTGGTCCGGGTAGCGTTGGAGCAGGAGGAAATCCACCGCCATATTTTCGGCGGCACCAGCGGTGCGGGTCGGGAGAAGATCGAGCTGCATCAGATGAGAAAGGCAGTTGAACCACTTATTTTCACTGAGCGACACTGATAAAAGACAAATTTAGTGACGGCCATTCGCCTGGTGAACAGAGCGCGTTTATGGTGATGGGTAGGAATTATTTCTGTATCAGTGTTAATAAGTGCTATCAGTGGTTAAAACACGGATTGAAATCAGGATCACAGATTCGGTTCGGGCGGGGCGAATCTTTCCGTTACGAGTTCGGGCGTGATGTGCCAGCAGGCGCGCCAGCGTGCGGCGCCGGTTTTCTTATGGCTGTCTTCGGTTCGTTCGAGGGCGAGGAAGGACCCTTTTTTAAAATCGAAAAGTGCGGGTTCGTGTTTTCCGCGTACAAGTAAGGAGGCGAGGGCGCTCAAGTGCGGTTCATGGCCGACGAGCGCAATATTTACAGCACTGGTGATCGCGTTGAGTCGGTTGGCCATTGCAATTGGATCGTCTTCGGGCAGGAGACCGGATGTTTCGACCAGGGCTATTTCACTGCCGAGGCCGATTAAAAATAGTTCGGCAGTTTCTCGGGCGCGGACGAGCGGGCTGTGCCAGACGAAAGCGGGCGCGAACAGGCCATTGCGGCGAAAAAATCCGGCGAGCAAGCGCACTTGGGCGCGTCCACGGTCACT
>JAYTWC010000546.1:0-3318 GCA_043743635.1 Verrucomicrobiota bacterium
TCCACATCGCCGTCGTCGATGAACGTCTCTTTGTAGGTCGGGACCTTGCCGCGAACATTCCGCAAATGCACGTAACCGATCTTGTGCTGCCGACTGTACTGATCGACCGCGTCGTAGATATTGCCCTCAGTCATCTCCGCCAGTGAACCCACGCAAAACTCCAAGGTATTCGCCGTGCTCGGTTTCAAATCGAGCACCCGCTGATACATCGAGGGCTGGTACACCAATCTTGGTTGTAAGCGAATGGTCGGCATCGGCGGATCATCCGGATGCAACGCCAGCTTTACCCCGGCGCTCTCAGCCACCGGTACCACCTCATCAAGAAAACGCTGTAACCGTGACCAAAGTTGCTCATGTGTGGCCGAAGGAATAAAACCTGTGTCTCGATTCGGTGCCGTTGGGTCGACCACCATGTTCCAAGCCAAACCATTCGGCATCGGTTGATCATAGGGTCCTTCCATACCCACCGAAACAGCCCCGCCACGCGCATAATTTCCCTTCGTCCGACCAGCGACACCCGCGATCGAAAAATTGTAACCCATGACCGGAATCCCTGCCTCGCCCATCCGACGCACAATCGTTTTAACATTTTCCACGTGCAGCGCTCGTTTCGGTCCATCGAGCAAAATATCATACCAGTGCGCCGGATCGAAATTCTCAATCGCTTCTAGTTTCAGCCCGGCCGCTTCGATTTTCTGTCGCAACGAGGTCAGCTCCTCCAACGTCCACAACTGATCCGGATCTCCAGCGATTCCCCAGCCCCAATCCGAACCGAGCGGCTGATCGTCTGATGCCGAATGCCCGCTGCCACCACGAAAATAATCAACCAGGTGTGCCACGACATGCGTCGCACCCGCCTGACGGGCAAAGGCGAAGTTTTCGTCCGTCAACATGTGGCGATAAAGTCCAAGTCCGAGTTTCATAGCGTGACCAGTTGACCCTAAATTGACTTACTGTTCGATGCAAAATGCATTTGCTCTCACCGCCTCGCCGTTCATCGGGATAACCTGTCAAAACGAGACACGTCCATGAAAACTCTCTTTGTTCAATTGGTTTTGGTTGCCATCCTGCTCGCCGCTCAAATTCGCGCCGCAGAACCCCTGCGCGTCGCCAGCGCCCCGAATCCCGGCGACCTCGTCCTCGCCACCGAAGGGCACGCCATTCCCTTCCTGATCGAATCCGGCACCCCTCGCCCCGTCGCCCGCGCCGCTGACGACTTGCGGGCCGATATCGAACGAGTCAGCGGAGCCAAACCAACTTCGCAACCAGTACTCTCCGCACAACCGCCACACCATCTGGTCATCGCAGGCGTCGTCGGCCAAAGCCCGTTAATCGACGAACTGATCGCCAACGGTAAACTCGCTGCCTCTGGCCTCGCCGGCGCGTGGGAAAGCTTTGTGATCGCCGTCGTTTCAAAACCATTCCCCAACGTCGACCAAGCCCTCGTCATCGCCGGCAGCGACATCCGCGGCGCCATTTATGGTCTCTACGACGTTTCAGAAGCCATCGGTGTTTCACCCTGGTACTGGTGGGCTGATGTCTCACCCGCGAAAAAGACCACCCTCGCCATCGCCACCGGCACGCATCGCTTCGGCCCACCTTCGGTAAAATTCCGCGGCATTTTTCTCAATGACGAAGACTGGGGGCTTCAACCCTGGGCCGCAAAAACGTTCGAGCCTGAAACCAGCGACATAGGCCCAAAAACCTACGCCAAAATCTGCGAACTGCTCCTGCGCCTGAAAGCCAACACGCTCTGGCCGGCCATGCACAAATGCACGCAAGCGTTCAACGCCGACGCCCGCAACCGCCAGGTCGCCGCCGACTACGCCATCGTCATGGGCTCCTCCCATGCCGAACCTATGCTCCGAAACAACGTGCGTGAATGGACCGCCCCGCCCGAAACCTACAACTACGTCACCAACCGCGACGGCGTACTCCGCTACTGGGAACAGCGTGTGGAGGAAAACGGGCATTTGGAAGCCATCTACACCCTCGGCATGCGGGGCATTCACGACTCCAAAATGCAAGGGCCCAAGACCGATCCCGAGCGCATCCGTGTCCTCGAACAGATCTTTGCCGACCAACGAGCCCTCCTTGCTCGCCACGTCCGGCCCGAGGTAGAACAAGTTCCGCAGATGTTTTGTGCCTATAAAGAAGTTCTCCCCCTGTATCGCCAGGGCCTAAACGTGCCCGATGACATCACGCTCGTCTGGCCCGACGACAACTTTGGCTACATCCGCAATTTTTCCACACCGGTTGAACGCAAACGCTCCGGCGGCCTCGGCGTCTACTACCACCTTTCCTACCTCGGTGCGCCACTATCCTATCTCTGGTTAAGCACGACTCCGCCCGCCCTCATCTGGGAGGAAATGCACAAGGCCTACGAAAACGGTGCCGACCGCATCTGGATCGCCAACGTCGGCGACATCAAACCCGCCGAAATCCCCACCGAATTTTTCCTGCAAATGGCCTGGGACATCAAACGCTGGACACCCGAAAACCTTGCCAACTTCCCTTCTGAATTTGCAGCCCGCAACTTCGGTCCTGACAACGCATCCGAAATCGGCGCCACCCTAACTGACTACTACCGGCTCAACTTCCAGCGCAAACCCGAACACTTGCAAGGGTGGCTGCCGAAACAACCGCGTTGCCCAAGTCCGCTGACCGATGCCGAGGTCCAGGAACGTCTCAACGCGTTTACTCAGCTTCGCACCCGCGTCGAAGCGCTTCGCACAAAAATTCCCGCCGCACAGAAAGACGCCTTCTATCAACTCGTTTATTATCCCATCGTCGGCTCCGCTCTCGCCAACGAACGCTATTTTGAAGGCGAACGCGGTAACCTTGCCACCGCCCAAGCAGCCGACCAACGCCTCGTTGAAGAAACCCGTTTCTTCAACAACGACCTGAGCAGCGGTAAATGGCACGGCATCATGACACTCGAACCCGCCGACAACCAGTGGGCTTCGATGCGCATCGAACCTTGGGCTCCACCTAAAATAGTGCGCTCACCCGTTCCGTCGCCTGCGCCCGGCACAACGACCGCATTCAACGCCGCACAGTTTACGACCAACGCGGCCCGCAGCGAATCCGCATGGAAAATCATCCCTGGCCTCGGTCATACCGGCGAAGCGCTCACCCCGCTCCCAACAACCACGGCACCGATTGAACTCGCCGCTGCTGCCGAGAATGCTCCGCGCCTGGACTACGCAATCACGTTTCCTACGTCCGGCATCTTCGCCCTCCACCTGAATCTGTTGCCCACCCATCCCATCACCAGCCGCGCTTTGCGTCTCGCCGTCAGCATCGACGACGCGTCAC
>JAYTWC010000547.1:0-5531 GCA_043743635.1 Verrucomicrobiota bacterium
CTTGACTTGCACGGGACGCGGTTGGCTTTGGCGATAGAGGAGAGTCAGCGCTAAGAGCGCACCGCCGAGAAGGGCAAGGGTGGAGCTGGTATCGGGAACGGAGTGAGGCGTGATGTCAGTCACTTTCCAGCCGGAAGTTACGATGGGTTTGTCCCATGCGGCTCCCTGTGGGAGGTTGGGGTTGATGACATTTGTTAAGCCGATGCCATAGGCTTCGGCATAGACGTCAGGTGAACCAAAGTAATCGATGGTGAAATAGGCGTTGGTGTACGGATTATAGACTCCATTTTTTCGATCACTATTGAAGAAGATGAAATCACTGTTGAGGCCATCGATCGCGACGATCGGCTGTTTAAAAATGTACTGCTGATCAAGGCCATAGGGGCCCACGCCGCTGTAACGTTCTACGAAGATTCCGGCGCCGGTATCGATGGATACGCCGTTGAAATACACCGATGCATTTGAAACATTATAAATCAGGTTGGTTTGATTAAATAGCAGATCGCCATCGAAAGTCCCTGACACGACACCCGAGCCATTGGCGCCGCTGAACGTGTAGGAGTAGGCGTAGGTATTGCCGTAGGCGGAAGAGGCCGCAAATAAAAGGGTGCACGCGCAGAGACGGACGAAGTGAGCTAATGAATTCATGGGATGCTGGATTTTGAGAGACGATGCTCGCGGTTATACTGCAATATATGGACCAGAAGCGGCGTCGTTTTAATTGAGGTGCTTTGCGTCAGTGGTTTGCGGCGTTAATAGAATTCGCTTCAAAAATTCTGCAACTCGGTCCCACGCTAAAATGTAAAATTGCCACATATTTCGTCGGAATGCCTTACACCTTGAAAAATGGAAAAGTCTGCACGGTGAATGCGTGCCGAAAAGGGTGGGACAGACTCGTGTTTTTGCCGCTGAGCGTGATCAGTTCAGCGGTAATGCCTTGGGCCTTGAGTCGATTCAACGTGCGGATAAGGAGTGTTTCGGTATTTCCGTAACGACGCGGCCTTCCACAAATGGCAATGGCGTTTGGCATGCGCCGAGTCTGGCATGGGCCGGCGGGCCGTCAAATTCGAAGCAGGTGGCGGTCTTGGTCCTTTTGGCTTAGTAGAATGAAATTGTCGAAGTGACCGAGGGTAGTACACAGTGTTCGCCGTGCCTCGCGGACTTGAACTCAAATTGGCTCTTCCGATTGTTCTCCCGTTGCTTGAATTGATCCAGCGTCAGGCGGATCTATTGAATGCTACGGACCAAACTTTGTCACAGGACGAAGCGATGCGACAGCAGATCAACGCGCTGGAGGTGCAGAGACTTCTTTCATTGTTTCGCCCTAATTTTTCTAGGACGGGACGCATCACCATTAGCGAAACCGGTTACCCGACCGTTCTTCGCGCCTGCTGCTTTCTTCGTTTCCAGCTGAGAAAAGGCGCTCTCGCTGCAATTCCGGACGAGGTTGTGGAGCGCGCGGAATTGAATCCAGACGTATACACGGGTGGGGAGCGCCAGAATGTCACGTGCTACTTATTCCTGGCAACGTTGCAGGAATTGTTGATCAAGCATTTTCCTGAACAAGTGTCTCCATGGACATCGACGTGGAGTGACTTGTATTCAGCAATCCGCAGTTTTTTCTCCAAGCGGAAGCAGGCACGCAAATCCATGGATATACTTGTTGCTGCTCCCAGCATCGCTACTACGAAAGAAGTATGGCAAGTGGTTGTGCTGAACGACCCGGTGAATCTGATGACCTATGTCACCGCCGTTTTGCGAAACGTGCTTGGTCTGTCAGAAGAAGTCGCGATGCAGCGGATGCGCGAAGTACATGAGTTGAAGAGCGCGATGGTTTGGAATGGCTCAAAGGAAGAAGCAGAGCGCTATGTCTGCACGCTCAAGTCGTGGCATCTTCGGGCGGTCCTTCGGCCGATGTGAGTCCCCGAAAAAACGAAGCTCCGAAAGATCGTCAGGTTTTGGGCCTTGGGGTTGTCTAGCTGTTCGGTTCGAGCCGTGGGTGGGGGCTAATTGGACGGCGGTTCCAGCTTGGTATCGAAATCGTGCTGACCGGCGGCGTCTAATTGTGATTTGTCGAAACCGTCTTCGAGCTTGATGGCGCGAGTCGTGAGCAGGTACTTGGCATGAAGCTCGGTGCAGAACTTGTAGAGGCTGCGCGCGTCTACGGTGATCATCGGGCGTCGCATCGGTTGTGCATCGGACCAGGGTTGCAGTGCTCGTGAAGTCTCGCAACGTCGTGGGCATGAATCGTCTTTCTCCCGCTGTGCTGGGTCTGGTGATTGCAAACGCTGCTGTGTTTGTGGCGGGGCTTTTCATGCCGCCGGGTAGCGATTGGTTCGTCGAACACGGGGCGTTCTGGTTTACGGCGAATCCCGGTTTCGCGCTCTGGCAGCCCGTGACTCACATGTTTCTACACGGCGGAGTGGGGCATATTTTCTTCAACATGTTTGCGTTGGTGTCGTTTGGCGTGGTTCTGGAACGGCAGTGGGGCACGCGTCGATTTCTTGTGTTCTATTTCCTCTGTGGCATCGGTGCGGCACTCGTTCACAACGCGGTGAATGCGTATCACTATGGTGTGCTGCACGAGCGCTTGGTCGCGCAAGGGCTGACGCCCGACACGATCCGCGAGGTGCTCGACACCGGGCGCGGAGCGATTCCGCCGGGCGCGGAGATCAAGGCGACCCTCATCGAACTCTACCAGATTTACGCGGTGCCGATGCTCGGAGCTTCGGGGGCGATCTATGGCGTTCTTGTCGCGTTTGGCCTGCTCTACCCGAATGCGAAGCTCGCGCTGATGTTTATCCCTGTGCCAATCGCGGCGAAGATTGTGATTCCGGTGCTGCTCGCGCTCGATCTTTTGTCGGGAGTCACTGGTTTCTCGCTCTTCGGCGGCGGCATTGCGCATTTCGCCCATCTCGGCGGCGCGCTGATCGGATTCCTGCTTATGCTCTTCTGGCGCTGGCGAGCGCAGCGTGAGCTGGTCCGAAAAGAAGTTGGAGTGTTTCGGCCATAATGCACTTCGGGCTGCGGTTGAACTTCGAAGAAACGAAAAATCAACGGAGGGGTGGATGTTTCGCTTGGTGCGTGGGCGTGTGGTCCGTTGGTATAGCAGGGCGCGCGGTCGTTTTGGCGTGACCATCGAGGATTCGATTTTGATTTCGGGGAAAAATGATTCATCGTGCCCCTCCATGCGTAACCTTCCTGTTCTGTGGACAGTGTTCAGCAGTGTGGTCTTGGCGCAGCTGGCTCAAGTCAGCGTCGTCGCGGCCGAACCAGCCTTTGAGTACAAGGCCGACCGTTTTGCCGATATCCAGGTGTTGCGGTATCAGGTGCCGGGGTTCGATCAGCTTTCGTTGTCGCAGAAGAAACTTGCTTACTATCTCTGCCAGGCGGGGCTTTCTGGGCGCGATATTTTTTGGGACCAGAAATACCGTCACAATCTCGCCGTGCGCAAAACGCTTGAGGCGGTTCTACAGAGCTACAAGGGCGAACGCTCGGGGTCGCAATGGGATGCGTTTATCGTGTACGCGAAGCAGGTGTTTTTTGCCAACGGCATTCACCATCACTACGGCAGCGCCAAAATATTGCCGGAGTTTCCTGTAAGTTATCTGGCCGAACTACTCGCCAAGTCCGATGCCGCCCAGCTTCCGCTCGAGGGGAAATCGGTGGCGGATTTCACGCAGATGCTGACGCCGATCCTCTTTGATCCGCAGCTCGACGCGAAGACGGTGAATCTCGCCGCAGGCATCGATAACGTTAAGGGCTCGGCCAATAATTTCTATCAAGGCGTGACGGCCGCCGAGGTGCAGACGTTTTATGCGGACAAAATCAAGGCATCGGGCAACGCACGTTTATCGTATGGCTTGAATTCACAGCTCGCGAAAGTGGACGGGAAAATCGTCGAGCGCCCTTGGATGGTTGGCGGCATGTACGGACCGGCGATTGAGAAGATTGTTGGTTGGCTGGAGAAAGCGGAGACCGTCGCTGAGAACGACCAACAGAAAAAGAGCCTTGAGAATCTCATTAAATTTTATCGCACCGGCGACATCGCCGACTTTGACCAACATTGTATCGCCTGGGTCACCGACACCCAATCGACGATCGATGTCGTGAATGGTTTTATTGAGGTCTATGCCGACGCCACGCAAAAACGCGGAGCGTATGAGTCGGTCGTCTCGATGCGTGACGTTGAAGCGACCAAGCGGATCGCCGCCATCTCGAAGGAAGCACAATGGTTTGAGGATCATTCACCTATCGCCAACAGTCACAAAAAACGGAACGTCACGGGAATTTCAGCCAAAGTTATCACGGTGATCGGCGAGGTTGGTGATGCTGCGCCCGCCACGCCCGTTGGAATTAATCTGCCCAATGCCGAATGGATTCGCGAGCAATACGGCTCCAAATCTGTTTCGCTCGGCAATATCGTAGAAGCGTACAATGACGTGGGTTCAAAGAGTCCGGCCAATGACGAGTTTGGTTACGATCAGGAAGTGAAACAGCGCTTGAAACAGTGGGGTTCCTTGGCCGCCGATTTGCACACCGACATGCACGAGGTGATTGGTCACGCTTCCGGTCAGATCAATCCCGGCGTTGCCACTCCGGATCAAACATTGAAAGGCTACGCTGGCGCGCTGGAGGAAGCCCGTGCGGATCTCGTGGGGCTTTATTATATCGCTGATCCGAAATTGGTGGAGATCGGCGTGATGCCGACGTTGGACGTGGGCAAAGCGCAATACGACAGCACCATCATGCGCAGTTTGATGATGCAACTTTACCGGATCAAACCCGGCCAGCAAATCGAGGAAGCGCACATGAGAAACCGTCAGATGATTGCCGCTTGGGCTTTCGAAAAAGGCCAGTCCGACAAAGTCATCGAGCGTATCACGCGCGATGGTAAGACGTATTACCGCATCAACGACTATGCGAAATTGCGTGGATTATTTGGGCAGCTTTTGCGCGAGATTCAGCGCATCAAATCCGAAGGCGATTTCGAAGCGGGCAAGAATCTCGTCGAGAATTACGGGGTGAAAGTGGATCAGGCGTTGTTGGCGGAAACTCATCGCCGTTACGCTGCGTTGAACATCGCCCCGTTTATGGGTTTTATTCAGCCCCGGTTGGTTCCGGTGGAAAAAGACGGAGAGATTGTCGATGTGAAGGTGTTGTATCCCACGGATTTCCTTGGACAGATGCTGGAGTACGGCCGCGAGTACGGGTTTTTGCCGATCCATAACTAAGATATAAAATGGCCGGGCCCGTTGGCTCGTTTCGAACGAACCCACTACGTCCGCTCTCACTTTGGTTCTTGGTTTTTTCGTGGTTCAAACAGGATTCCCGAATTTTGGGGTAAACCGGTTGGTTGGCCCGCGAGCGATTCGCGTTACACGCGTCAGGGCGGATTTTTGTTTTTCAAAAAATTTACATCTTCGTTTTGACGACGTGTAACTTTTCCAGCGAGGATAACGTCTGAGCTAACGTGTCTGGCAGGAGGGCACATCAGATGGTTAATAAATTCAAACAGGACAGTTATGCGT
>JAYTWC010000548.1:0-3918 GCA_043743635.1 Verrucomicrobiota bacterium
CGACGGGCACGAGACCGTGAATACCGGCTTTTATCTGCGCGTCCACGAGCTTGCGCAGGTCGTCGTAAGCGACGGCGTCGTTCTTAAAAGGCGTGATAAGGGCGGTGATGGCACCGGTGAGGGGACGGAGTTTCATTGAGCGTTTACAGGAAGATACCTTGCACAAGAAACCAGTCCTATTTACCAAAGCTGCAAGGTTTTTTAACCTGTATATCCCTATGTCGCTACACACTGAAATATTTAATGACTTGTTAAAACTCGCTGTTGAGAGCGGTGCCAGCGATGTGGTGGTGAAATCCAACAAGCCCGGCTACGTGCGTTTGTCCGGGCGTTTGAAGCCGGTGGACATGGATCCGATCGCGGGCACGGAGGCGCAGGCTTTCGTCGATGACCATGTGCCGCGCGTGTTTAAACAGGTGTGGGAAACGCAGGGACAGATCGATTTTGCGTACACGGCGGAGAACATCGGGCGTTTCCGCGTGAATGCGTTTCATCAACGTGGCACCGTGAGCGTGGTGTTTCGTCACGTGAAGAGCCGTGTGCCGACGTTCAAGGATCTCAATCTCGACGAGGAGCCGATTCTTCATCTGGCAAAAGCGAAGGATGGAATTTTGCTTATCTGTGGAGCGACTGGTTCGGGTAAAAGTTCGACGATGGCTGCGATTCTCGACTGGGTGAACCACAATCATGACCGGCATATTGTGACGATTGAGGACCCGATCGAATTTACATTTCAGGATGATAAATCGGTCTTCAATCAACGCGAAATCGGTCTTGATGTGCCGGATTTTCAGACCGCGATTCGCTCGGTGTTGCGCCAAAATCCCGATATCATCTTGATCGGTGAAATGCGCGACCGCGAGACGTTCGAGACCGCAATTTCTGCGGCGGAAACAGGCCATTTGGTGCTTTCGACCATGCATGCTTCGACGGTGGCACAGTCGTTGACGCGTTTGTTTGAATTTTTTCCACCTGAACAACAGCAAACCGCTCGCCGTCAGATCGCAGGCTCAATCAGCGGTATCATTTGCCAAAAACTTTTGCCCGCGCTTGAGGGCGGCGGACGTCTTCCGGCCAACGAAATCCTTAACGCTGATGCCACGATCAAGACACTCATCCTCGAAGGTAAATTCGAGAAAATTCAGAGCCTGCTTGAAAGCACTGGCGACACTCACACGTTCTCGTTCAACAAGGATCTTTACCGGCTTGTGAAGGCTGGGCTGGTTAGCAAGGCAGACGCGTTGCGCTTCTCTCCAAATCCGCAGTCGTTGGACATGAATTTGAAGGGAATTTTTATTACGGCTTAAGACGCCGCTGATCGGAGCGTTGCCGGTGCAAAGTGAAACTGAATTCAAGAACTTCGTTCATCGCGGTGGTTTCGTTTTCGTTCGGTGTGTTTTTACGCGCGGACGATGTCGCGCCGCCTGCGGCAAACACGCTGGATGCGGCGCGGAAAGATTTGAAATCATTGCCAGAGACAGAAAAATCTCAGGAGCTTTTAGGTAAATCTTCTGGTTTAGGTACGGCCTCGCTGCCGGCTTTGGCGATTCCGGGCGGTAGCGGTGAAACGCAGTCGAGCAAATCTGATTCGAGTGCGCCGCCTTCAGCGACTTGGTTGCAGGATGCGTTGAATCAAACCAATAATGATCGTGATCAACACCGGTCCGGTCAGGAAGCGGCGCGCGAACGCGAAAAAGACGGCGGTGGTGCCAAGTTGAAATCAACCTCGGATCCGCTTGCTCAGTACCTTGGGAAATGGCTGACGCCGCGTGATCAGCAACTGCTCAGGCCTGATGTGCAAAAAAGGATCGATTCAACGGATCCGCTAAAAATCCCGGGAGGTTCGCCATCGGCGTCAGTTTCTGGAAGGGACCGTCCAAGTTCCCCGGTGCTTCAGACTGACTTTTTGCCCGTTTCGTCGTTCGAGCCTGCTAAGAATCCGTATTTGCCCGAACCTGCTCCGCAGGTTCAGCCGCCCAATCCATTTGCGCCAGCTAGCCCAATCAAAGGGCTGCCTGGCAATTTCCCCGCTGGACAGGTCGGCAAACCAGGTTCGGTCAAACCGGCGGCAAAGCCCGTGGAGGCTCCGGCAGTTTCGCCAAACGCACCCACCGTGGACGACCGGAAATACTTCCCGCAACTTCGCCGGTTTTAGGGCTTGGCCCCGCCGGGTGCGGCCTTTACGAGTCTACGTTTTATTATGTCACTCGCTCTTATCTTCGCCGGTCAAGGTGCCCAGAAAGTCGGCATGGGCAAATCGTTGTACGAAAATTCCGCAGCAGCCCGCGCCCTCTACGATGAGGCCAACCGTGTGCTGGGCTGGGAATTAACTAAGCTTTCTTTTGAAGGCCCGGATGCCGATCTCACGCAAACGAAGGTCTGTCAGCCTGCGCTTTTTGTGCACGGTATGGCTTTGCACGCTGCGTTGAAAGAGCAGGGAAAACTCCCTGAAGTTAGCTACGCGCTCGGCCTGAGCTTAGGCGAGGTGACCGCGCTGACTGCGGCGGGCGTTTTTGATTTTGCGACCGGCCTCAAGGTTGTGGCTGAACGTGGTCGCCTCATGCAGGTCGCATGCGAGCAGACGGTTGGCGGCATGGCTGCCATCGTCGGAGAAGAGCGCAGCACGGTCGCCGCGTTGTGTCAGGAATTCGACGTCGAAGCCGCGAATTTCAACGCGCCGGGCCAGATCATTATCTCCGGTGAAAAGGCGAAAGTTGAAGCCGCTGTCACTGCCGGGAAAGCTCGTGGTATTAAAAAAGCCATGTTGCTCAATGTCGCTGGCGCTTATCACAGCCGCTTGATGGTTCCGGCTCGCGACGCATTCGCGAAGTTCTTGGAAACCGTGCCGTTTGTCGCGCCGAAATTCACCGTTTTTACGAATACAACGGGCCAATCTGTTTCGTCGCCCGACGACATCCGTGCTGCTCTGGTTAAACAAGTTGTGTCCTCCGTGCTTTGGGAAGATTGCATGCGCAGCGCTTCGGCGGCAGGCGCGACGGAGTTCCTCGAACTCGGCATGGGCGGCGTGCTCGCCGGACTCGCTCGTCGTACTAATAAAGACTGGCCGGTTAAGAGTATGGCTGAATTTGCGGATATCACCGCTTGAAACGCGGTCCACAATACCGCACGTTGATCCTTTTGAATCATTGAGCCCGTCGTGGTGAAAGCCACGGCGGACACCGTATGGAAGAACTACTGACCAGAAATTTTTGTATCATTGCCCACGTCGATCACGGCAAGACGACGCTGTCCGACCGGCTGCTCGAGTACACCAACACCATTTCGAAACGCGTGCTCACGGAGCAGCATCTCGACTCGATGGATCTCGAGAAGGAGCGTGGTATCACGATCAAATCTCACCCGGTTACGATGACGTATCGTGCCAAAGACGGCCGCGATTATAAGCTCAACTTGATGGATACGCCCGGCCATGTGGACTTCTCCTACGAAGTCTCGCGCAGCCTCGCCGCGTGTGAAGGTGCGTTGCTCCTGATCGACGCCGGTCAGGGTGTGGAAGCGCAAACCGTAGCCAATGCACACCTCGCATTTGGGCAAAAGCTCAAGGTCATTCCTGTTATCAACAAGATCGACCTACCCAGCGCTAATCTGGAACTTTGTGTCCGTCAGATGGAAGACATTCTCACCATTCCGGGTGAAGAGGCGATTCTTGCCAGCGGCAAATCCGGTATTGGAATTGTGGATATACTTGAGGCCGTCGTTGCGCGCGTTCCGCCGCCGCGCTGGCGCGAATATCCGCAAACGCGCATTCTGGTGTTCGATTCTCTTTATGACGCGTATCGCGGTTGCATCGCTTACGTCCGCGTTTTCTCCGGCTCGATCAAGGCCAGCGAGATGATGATGCTCATGAGTACCGGCCAACGCGCCGAGGTGAAAGAAGTCGGCGTGTTTACGCCAAAA
>JAYTWC010000549.1:0-2964 GCA_043743635.1 Verrucomicrobiota bacterium
CACCAAGCCAACCGAAACACTCGAAGAACTAAATCAATATAAGCCGCTCGTCACTTTCGACAACCTTGAGGAAATCCACAAGATCAAGCAGCACGCGCCGCAGGCCGGCTTGGCGCTACGTCTTAAGGTTCCGAATACGGGTGCCATGGTTGAACTGTCCTCCAAGTTTGGTGCGTCGCCGGGCGAAGCGGTCGATCTTATCCTTGAAGCCGACAAGCTCGGTTTAACGGTTGAAGGCATCAGTTTCCATGTCGGTAGTCAGACGACGAATTTCGACAATTACGTTCAGGCGCTCAGCCTGACGGCGAACATCTTTCAAGAGGCAATCAAGCGCGGTTATACCAAGATGAACCTCGTCGACATCGGCGGCGGTTTCCCTGCGCCCTACGATTCCTCGGTGAAACCGTTTAAAGAACTCGCCAAGGTGATCAATTCCGAGATCACGCGTCTCTTCCCAAAGAATATTCAGATCCTTGCCGAACCAGGCCGTTTCCTTGTGGCGACGGCGGGCTACTCGGTGTCTTCGGTCGTGGGCAAAGCCGTGCGTGACGGCAAGCCGTGCTATTACATCAACGACGGTGTTTATCACACCTACTCCGGCGTGATTTTCGATCACTGTCATTACCCGATCAAGTCCTTCAAGAAAGGCGCGACGCAGATCAGTGCCGTGTTTGGTCCGACCTGTGACGCGCTCGACGTGGTTTCGATGGCGGAAAATCTTCCTGCGCTCGAACGTGGCGATTTTGTCTACAGCACGAATATCGGCGCCTACAGTCACGCTTCCTCCACCTACTTTAACGGTTTCCCACCGGCAAAAGTCGTGCACGTGAACGAGTGATAGGCGCTGAGGCTAATTCCGTTTGGCCATCGGTTGAGTGTGTGCGTGCTACAAGGTAAACGGACTTGTAGGAAAAATCCCGGGGTAATTTGTAGATTGTGTTTGTGTGTATCTGCGCGCAGACACCTTCAGGCATCGCTAATCTCCGGAGAAATAAAAAATGAATACCCTGGATTCCGTCGTCGGCCACGCGTGGCTCCTTCTGCTCCTTATTCCGCTCTTTTGCTACAAGCTGATTTTGCGGGTTTTTGGAGTCGTTATTATTCCCAACAACCAAGTTGGTATCGTTAATAAGAAATTTGTCCTGACCGGACGAAATAGAACGCTGCCTGATGGTGCGATTATCGCGCTCAACGGTGAAGCGGGTGTGCAAGCAGACACTCTGGCCCCCGGATTGCATTTTTGGTATTGGCCCTGGCAATATGTTATCAGACAGGAGCCGTTCATTACCATTGAGACCAGCAAACTCGGCGTAATCGAGGCGCAGGATGGCCACGCGCTCACGAATGGCGCGGTTTTGGGCAAACAAGTTGAATGCGACTCGTTTCAAAATGCTCGGTTGTTTCTTACCAGTGGCGGGCAGCGCGGTCCGCAGATCACGATAATCCCGCCGGGAACGTATCGCATCAACACGGCGTTGTTCACGATTCAGTTTGTTGATGTGCTCGAAATCGAGGACAACCGTATCGGAATTGTCACTACGAAAGAGGGCGCACCACTGCCCACTGGCGAAATCGCTGGTCGCGAGGTTGCGGGCCATAACCTGTTTCAAGATGGACAGTCTTTCATCAATGGCGGCGGAACCAAGGGCTTGCAGGAACAGGTGTTGCTCGCCGGCCGGTACTTCATCAATCCCTGTTTCGCCACGGTGGAGACGATGCAGATCACCGAGGTTCCGATCGCCCATGCAGGTGTGGTCATCGCTTTTGTCGGCGAAGCGGGCAAGGATGTCACCGGCGAAACTTTCAAGCACGGCAATCTTGTCAGCAAGGGGCAGCGCGGTGTTTGGGTGGAACCATTGGATCCGGGTCGTTATCCAATCAATCCGCGCACGCATCGCGTCGAGAATGTTCCCACGGCCAACGTGGTGCTCAACTGGGCCACTGGAAAAACTGAAGCGCACAAGCTTGATGCCAATTTATCGACGATCACGGTTCGTTCGGCAGACGGCTTCAAATTCAATCTTGATGTAAGTCAGATCATTCATGTGCCGCGTAACGATGCTCCAAAGGTGATCGCTCGTTTCGGAACGATGATCAATCTGGTCACCCAGGTTTTGGAGCCGACGATTGGTAATTATTTTCGCAACACCGCGCAGAGTTCCGATGTCATCAATTTTCTCGCCCAACGCGCCGAACGGCAAAGCGACGCGAAGAAACGGATTTCTGAAGCGCTGACCGAGTACAACGTCGTCGCGGTGGATACGCTCATCGGAGACATTGACCCTCCGGAAGAGCTCATGAAAACCCTAACCGATCGAAAGATTGCAGAACAACAGCGGGTCACGTTTGAAACACAGCGCCATGCCGAAGGTGTTCGCAAAGAACTCCAGCAAGCCAAGGCGCTGGCCGACACGCAGGCGAAAGTTGTCGATGCAGAACGAACGGTTCAAATCGCGGAGTTTACCGCTCAAGCGAGCGTCAAAAATGCCGAGGGCTTGGCGAAATCCCGCACGACGCTCGCCGAGGCCGACGCCATGGTTCTAAAGACTGTTGGCGATGCCGAAGGCGGTAAGATTCGTGCAGTCGGTGGCGCTGAGGCTGAAGTCATCAAACTCAAGATCGCCTCAATGGATTCTGATAAATACGCCGGCATTGAAATCGCAAAAGCGCTCGCCGCTAGTGGGCAGCGTTTGGTTCCTGATATCGTCGCCGGTGGAGCTGGTGGCAGCAGCGGCGGAACGCTGGTGGACGTCTTGCTCGCCAATGTGATTAAAGAGCAGATCGGCAAAACGAAAGAACGCGGATCGATACCCCCTGCGCATTGAGCGTCGTGATCAGGAACAGTTGGCTAAATCAGTTTCGTCTATTGGCGAAACTGATTTCGTGGTTAACGTACCCGCAATGAACCACTGGCTCGTAAAATCGGAACCCGAGGCTTACGCGTGGGAAACTCTCCTGCGCGAA